>JAUVIJ010000162.1 GCA_030592835.1 Candidatus Cloacimonadota bacterium
ACGTGATAATCCAAATCATATTCCGATTGGAGTCTTTGACTCGTATGATTTTCACGCAAAAGGAAATCTTGTTCAAATGATGGATGTAATCGTTCTTGGCAGTACGGAAGTCGATGTGAATTTTAATGCAAATTGCGTTTCGCATAGTGATGGAAGAATGCTTCACGGTATTGGCGGTTTCCAGAATTGTATGACGGCAAAATGCACAATAATTGCAGTACCTTCTTTCAGAGATAGAATTCCGGTTATCAAAGATGAAGTTACCACACTTGTTGCTCCGGGTGAACTTGTCGATGTAATCATTACAGAGCGCGGAATTGCTATTAATCCCAGAAGGAAAGATCTGATTGCTGCAACCAAGAATTCAGGACTTCCTATCAGGAATATTAAAGATATGAAGAAAGAAATTGATGAGATATGTGGAATACCGGCTAAACCAAAACTTTCTGATGAAGCAGTAGCTGTGGTTGAATGGATTGACGGAACAATACTCGATGTGATAAGAAAAGTGGAAGAATAAAAGAAGATAATCTATGAGAGTTTTTATCCTGGCTCTTATCATTCTGATCCTCTTTATAAACCTCAAGGCAGATCCTGTTTTGATATCGGGTGGTACAGGTAATGATTATGAATCCTGGATCTCGAGATTGAATGAAGGTAGATTATTGGTAATATTCGACCGTAATCCGGATTGGGCTTCCGGAGATCTTTACGCAACTTTTTCGGAAAATGATGGTGATTCCTGGAGTGAACCGTTTCCGATCATTGCGGATCCCGGAGATCAGGCTACTCTGAGTTTTGGGCAGTATTCCGATAGTTTACTGAGACTCTGGTATGCGTCCAATGAAAGCGGATTATACAAGATCTATTCCGCCTTTTCCAACGATGGATCAAATTGGCAGAGAGAGGGTATGATCGATCTTGGCTGGGATGATAATGATCGATATTATGATCCTACAATAATAATAGAGGAAGATGATTCGGTTACTATGAGCTACGTCTATTTCGGGGGAGGAGCTTATGTAGCACATTGTTCTCCTTCGGGAGAATGGGATATAGACAAAACCCTGGTTGCTGAAGGAGCTTTCCGGGCGAGGATCACCAAGTGTATGGATGGAACTTATCTTCTCTGTTACCATAAAAGGACAGGTGGTCAATACAATTATGATATTTTCATACAAACCTCACCTGATCTGGAATCTTGGACAGAACCTCTCAGAATGACGTTTAATATGAATTCCCATGATCCCTTTGCCGGCATCGATCCCGAGGGAATGATAAGACTCTATTATGCAAAACATGACGGTAATGCTTACAATCTCTGTTATCAAAGCTCAACCGATCTGGAACAATGGTCGGAAGAAATAGAGGTTACTTTTGATAATACCAATAATACCCAACCCCATTTTTTCAGTGAAGATGATGATCTTTACCTGATTTGGGCTCACGCCGTCAGTTTTCCTTATAACCATGATGTATATCTGGAAAAATTCAATTTCACATCTTTCAGTGAAGATAATCATAAAATAACACACCGATTCAGTCTTTTCCCTAATCCCTGTCAGGACCGGATAACTCTTTCAGCGAGAGAGATCGTGACCTATAACTTTGATGTGAATATTTATGATATTAAGGGAAGACTAATTGCAGAAAGTTCCTTTTCTGACGGCAGAGATTTTCCCCTGAATTTGGACATGTCAGATCTAACCCCAGGTTTTTATTTTTTTCAGGTAAAGACGGGAATAATTGATTGGAATTCCAAAATAATTATTACAAAATAGGATATAAAATGAAATTATTATTATTAATATCACTGATTATCCTGCCAGGTTTTGTTTTTTCAGGAGATATAATTCTAAATGAATATGGACACATTGTTACAACGACCGATATTCGGGAAGATCAGCCAGATTATTATTTTGAAGATAATCATTACTCGATAGAATACAAAGATCTGACTTTTTGGGGTAATTCCTTTTTCCAGGTATCAGATGGTTATCTGACCCTGACCACTCTGGAAGAGAATGTTCCCACTAGGATACGGTTTTATGATCTTAAAGGTAACCCTCGAATGGAAAAGGAATTCAGACGGGTGATTAATATCACTTTCTCTGATAACAGGAAATATGCAATATTTTCTACAGGAGATAATTGCATTTTGCTGAATCTGGAAAATGCTGAGTTGGAATATTATCCTGGAAACAGTGTTTTTTCAATTGGAAATGATGGGGAACCAATTATCTTCATTGAATCTGAAGGGAAGATATTATATAAAAACAGGCGATATCTACTCTCACAAACGCCAGGAAAAATTGCCTTTTTTCAAAATACTCCCCTGATTTTTACCGCAGATAAGTTGTATTGCCTTGGGAATAAAGAGTTAAAACTTATCCATAATTTCAGCCATACTTTTTTTGAAGCAGGTATTTATAATGGGAAATTGTATTTTGTAGAGAAAGAAATAAAGGCAGACCGTTTTGATTTCAAGCTATTCTCTACTTCGGATTTAAGATTCTTTCAACTAATGGAAACTAGCGAATTCAATCGTGAAAACTCCAGGATACATACGCCTATTCCAGCCCCTCTTGTTTATGATGAAATTAATTATCCCTATAATGTTGGTAACAGTTATGCCGAGATTCAGCTCTATGGCTGGTCGCCCTACCTTCATCCCGGAGTCGATTTTCTGGGTGAGGATTATCAGGAAGTTTATGCAGTTCACGATGGTTTTGTGAAAGCTGTTCTAACAACCGGTGGATCTCCATATTGGCGGGTTGCAATTGCCAACGAAGATGTTTCCACAGAAATAGAAGGTTATCTTTATGCTCATCTGAATGAAGATTCAATTGTTCATACTGTTGGAGATAGCATTTCTGCAGGAGATTTCCTTGGAACACTCTATCCCTGGAGTGTATACGATTTCACCCATATCCATTTTGCCAGGCTTCTGGATTCCGGCAGCACCTGGAATGGCGATTGGTGGACGATCGATAATCCGCTGATCGATGTCTACAACATTATCGATATAACTCCTCCGGTATTTGAGAATTCCATAGACGATGATCTTTTCGCTTTCCGGGATCTCTATGGCAATTATCTCGACGGGCAGCTCCTGACTGGTCAATTTGACATAATCACCAAGTGTCATGATATCTGCAACTCAACCTGGAAAATTGATGTCTGGGACCTTGAATATTCTCTGCATCCCCTCGCTGAGCCTGATTCCACGATCTTCCAAAAATTTGCTTTTGCCTTTGATATGCCCCTGGATACTTATATATCCGGTAATTTCGATAATATGGTTTTAAATACGATCTACAGCCAGGATGAAACCTGTTATTCCCTGGGAAATTACGAGACCAGGGATTTTTTTCATATAATCACTAATTCTGATGGAGATTCAGTTTTCACCGAGAACGATGCTTTGCAGTATTTTGATTCCAGCCAATTTGCAGACGGTGATTATCTTTTCAGAGTGACAGTTAGAGATGCAATGCTGAACGCAACCAGCGCTGAAATGCAGGTCACATTTATTAATGGTGTGGGCTGGCACGAAGACGAACTTATTCTCAATCCCATCAACCTGGAGCAGAATTATCCAAATCCTTTCAATCCTCAGACCAGTATCAATTACAGTCTTACCGAAGAGTGTAATGTCGGATTGAAGATATACAATCTTAGAGGACAAGTTGTAAAAGTACTGGTGAACCAGAAGCAGAATGCCGGGAACTATAATATTCTCTGGAATGCCAACATGCATCCTTCAGGAATATATATTTATAGAATAAAAACTCCCCTGGGGGAGATATCGAGAAAAATGATCTTAGCAAAATAAAAAACAGGAGACGATGATGAGTAGAAGAACAATTATATCGATGCCGGGAGATGGTATAGGTAAAGTTGTATTACCGGAAGCCATCCGGGTACTTAAAGCAGTTGGTTTTGATGCGGAATACGTCCATGCTGACATAGGCTGGGAGTTTTGGTGTAACGAAGGAAACCCGCTTCCACAGAGAACTTTAGACATTTTGGAAGAGCACAAAATTGCACTTTTCGGAGCGATCACTTCCAAACCAAAAACTGAAGCTGCTAAGGAGTTGGCTCCGGAACTTCAGGATAAGGGTTACGTTTATTACAGTCCTATCGTTGGCTTACGTCAACATTTTATTCTTGATATCTGTCAGCGTCCCTGCATATCATTTAAAGGTAATCCTCTCAATTTCATCAGAAAAGGTTCCAATGACACTATCGTAGAACCTGAAGTCAATGTAGTTGTCTTCCGTCAAAATACGGAAGGTTTATATGGTGGAGTTGAATGGACCAATCCACCGGATCAGGTTTATGATGCATTAATGACCCATCCCAAATTCAGCAAGAACTTTGGTTGGAGTCCACGTGAGGAAATTGCAATATCAACTAGGATTTTCACCAAAAAATATTCAGAAAGGATCTGTCGGTCTGCTTTTGAATATGCAAAGAAATTCGGTTATGAAAGAGTAACTCTTTGCGAAAAACCTAACGTTATCCGAGAGACCAGTGGAATGCTGCTTGCGATCTGTCGTAAGCTGGAAAAAGAATATGAAGATATCTGGTTCAATTATACAAATATCGATGCACAGATGATGTGGCTCACTAAGGATACGGAAAAATATGGGATTATCATTGCAGGAAATATGTTTGGAGATATTGTATCCGATGGATTTGCCGGTTTGATAGGTGGCCTTGGTTTTGCCTGTAGTGCAAATATTGG
>JAUVIJ010000019.1 GCA_030592835.1 Candidatus Cloacimonadota bacterium
CGCTAAAGGAAAAGAAAATAGCGGCTGCAGGTCTGGACGTATATTATAATGAACCAGAACTAACCCCTGGACTTAGCGAATTAACCAATGTTGTTTTAACCCCTCATACTGGTAGTGGCACGATCGAAAGCCGAACCGGAATGGGGATCATGGCCGCTGAAAACGCGATTGCAATACTTAAAGGCAGAAAACCTCTATCTATCGTAAATCCTGAAGTACTGAATGTGATAAAGTAAAAGTAATAATAGAATTCAGATTCTCTCTATCTTTGCTTATCCTAAATGTTTGTATATTAATTAGTTATAACTATTCATTACTATAAATATTCTCAAACAATATGCGGAACAGATTACGCATTTCTAACCAGTAATTTATTAAGAGTTTTCAGGGAAGTTTATCTAAAACCGCGCTGGTAGAAGGTTGCAAATAGCATCGATAAGCCTTAGGCTTATTATTACTCTTCAATAAACCTCTAATGCATTATCTGAGTTAAAGAAGAACATTATAATTTATCTATAAATTCTGGAATGATAAGATCTTCAAGTTTTGAACCGATATTGTTCAATGATTTCAGACCTGCTTTTTCACTATTGAGATCTATCCCCTTAATCTTACTCAGTAAGCTCTTGTAAATCTCCTGACCATTACTCATATCGGTAACAGATATATTAAGATCGGCATAAGCTGTGAACATGTTGTAAGCACTTCCTCCTTCCCGGGTATCGACCTGGAGGACTATATAATAATCCGCAGCGGAGATGTCATCCGTGAAAGAATATCCATGATCCGCCAGGTTTTGTTTCAACTGAGGTTCTACTTTTTTCAGGGTCAGGGCTTTTCCGTAATTGTTTTCTTCCACTTCAACATAAAAGGTCAATCCTGAAACTGACAGAATAACTTTCGCCGCAGGAACCGGAAGGCTTTTAATGACATGTTGATAGAAAAAAGAAGTGCTGTCTTCTTTACTCAGCGAATAGAGATCCAGTTCCGCCTGTATTATCTGCATCTTCTCACTGGATGAAATTCTACTGATATTGGTTCTTGCTATACCGGAACTGTTTGTCCAACCGGAAGTCACCAGTTCTCCTTCTCCTTTGAGAAAGAAAAACTTCAGCGGCAAATTAGCCAGTCCTGATTCTCCCCGGGGACTGTTATATATAAGATCGAATCGGATTGCCTCTTTCAGAGGTTTACCTATTTTAGCTTCCAGCTTAGCTTCCTGAGTACGGATGTTTATTCCTCCTACGATAGTAGAAATGGAAGAATAGATCTCGTTACTCAAATAGATCTCCTGTCCCTGATATTCTACCAAAAGAGGTTCGGCAATGTACTTCTCGATCGGTCCCAGAGCCTGGATATAATTGATCAATGCCTGATCATAATCACCGTTATCTTCAGCTATTCGAGCCTTATCATAAAAATCGAGTGCTAAACTGGTAGCCTTATCGATCTTTTTCATCAGGTTCAGTTTATATAGCTCTCGGGATAATCGATAGTAGACCCAATATTCCTTTTTATTTTCCCAGGTGTCCACCAGTTCGTAATCTTCCAGTTCCGCCTGGGTAGCTGATCTGATCTGTGATTTGATCTCTTCTTCCAGTACTCCTGATTTTTCTACCACACTGGAAATGATCTCTCCGCTGATATTGACCACGATCTCGGAAGAGAGATTTTTCAGGGCTTCGTCCTTGGCAAACTGGATATAATCACGTCCTTCATCCTGCTTCGAACCGATCCCGATACCGATATAATAATTACTTTCTATTGGTCTCTGTTTTACCCAGCCAGGTTTTTTTTTGGCTGAAAGTGGAAGTAATATTATCAATAGAATAATATATGTTAAAATTGTTTTCTTTTGCATTTAAACTCCAACGAATAAACAAAGGAAACCCTTATACTTTGATAAGGGTTTCCTTTTAAACATGTTTAATTTACTCGAAATAAATTATACTGGATAAACCGAATATCATCTTAGAAGAAGTTGTTTTATTACCATCTTCAAAATCTATTTCATAACTCGAAAATGTAAAGGAAGTATCAAGAGCAAACCTTTGAAAAATCAAACCAGTACCAAAAGAAAAGCCAGACCCAACAATTTGATCACCAACATTTCCTTCATCATCATATTCATTAATTGTTGTTGGTTCAGTGAAAAATCCTGCTCTAATCGGGATTACTGCAAAATCTTTTACAGCCAGATATTCAGCTCCTACTCTAAATTGATTTAAATCATCTTCACTTAAATCTACATCAGGATCATCATTATCATAAGTTATTTTACTATCTCCATATGCTCTCATTTCATAATCTGCTGCAATTGTAAATAATTCTCCTAATCTAGATGAAATTCCAAATCCAATCATTGTCGGCATTTCCACTGTAACTTCTCTTCCTTCTTTCCAATCGATAATTAGTTCAAATGGTGATTTAAATGTTATACCGAATTTTATTGGCACTGGAGATTGTAAATTGTTGAGATCTATCATCGCCCCTGCACCAAAATTGAATCCGGAAAAATCAGCTTCTTCTTTCGATTTTTCAGAAAATTCATAGTTTGTTTCTATCTCCCAGGTACCATTCCAGATATTCGCAGCTGCACCAATAGAAAATAGAGGATGTAAAACAGCACCGAAACCAAATGTAAAAGTGTCTCCACCACCAGTTGATTCTTCTTCGTAATATTCATCCCACCAGATTCCTTCATCATAATAATAAAAATCTAGTTGCCTTTGGAATGCTAAAGCAGCTACTACTTTTGCTGCTCCCAATTTAAATGGATACGCTGCTCTAATGAAATGCTGTACAATGTGATCCTGGGATTCTTCGTCAGCTCCCTCCCTTTCATATTCCCAACTATCAATTATATAACGACCGACAAAAGATGCTTCCGGTCTTTCCAAGAGTGTCAAACCAGCCGGATTCCAAACGATAGCAGTAGCATCATCGGCCAAACCGATAAAGGCTCCGCCCATTCCAGCCGCTCTCGCTCCAGCGCCTGTTATATTAAAATTCGCTTCAGCATTAATTAAAACTGCACAAACAGCAAAAATAAAAACAATAACACCTCTTTTCATAAAATCCTCCCTTTTCTATTTAACTACGACTTTATCTCCTACATCAATCGAACCCTCTTTGCTCAGGATCCTGGCAGTAGCCAGTTTTTCCTGAACCTGGATCACGATCAGTTCACCCAGTTTGGACACCTTTCTACCAAGTACTTCCTTGGTTATGGGATGAATAATGGTCTCGCCCTCCCGGAATGCAACACATTTGGTTCCTTTCCTGACACCGACATCACTGCCGATATCGAGATAAAGAAATTCGGGTTCCACATTAACTATATACCCTTCGACCAGAGGTAGATCATTGTAGATCATGATGGCTACGCTTTCAACCAGCTTTTCTATATTATCGATACTGGTATTACCGGTTGTCGCTTCCTTGGCAACGATAGTCTCACCGGTCTCAATATCTATTCCCCGGGCATTAACTTTGCCAAAACCTATCTCCACGGTTATGGAACCCATGATGATAACATCGGCACCGACCAGCTTGCCGACTTCGATCGCTGTATCCTCATTCACCATACCGGAGAGGGTGAAAGCCTGTTCTTTCATGACTTCCTCTACAGCTCCCCGTTCGATTACACGGAACCTTCTCAGATTTACCAATTGGGTAACCAATTTCTGGGTCACTGTGTCTTTCAGATTGGCTCCTCCATCATTACTTCCCAGAGGCATTACGGCAATTGCCAGACGGGAACCGACCTGGGTGACCTTGTTGGGATCGTAAGTTAAGGCTCCTGTAGGTACTTTAGTGGTCTTGATCTGTAATTTTTCCTTTTCTTTCTCTTCTTTCTGTTTAGATGTGATCTTAGTGTCCTTTTTCTCTACTATTGTAAATTCCTTAACTTCTTTTTCTTTCTCTTTTTCTTTCTCCGCTTCCTGATCCGCTTTCATTACTTCAGCGATCACTTTTTCATCATCCAAGTTCAGAGGTCTACCATCATAAGTCATTCTGTCGATGTAGGAATTAGCCCGTTTTGATTTCTTATAGGCAACAGATAGTTGCAATTCTCCCATGGCATCGCTGTATTCATCAAGATTATAATAACAGATTCCCATTTCCCGATGAGGAAAATATTCTATGAACCTGGTTCCATAAGTCCGCTTTTTCTTCTTATCCTCAAATTCGAGTGATACGGAGCTTTTAAATTCCTCTATCGCCCGCAGCCAGTCATTCTTTTTCATGAAATCCTGACCTTTATCATAATAATTATAGAATTTTTCCGAAGCTGTTAATCTCTGAGGTAAAAAAATAGAAAAAACAAGACAGAATAAAAGGGAAATAACAGTGATTCCGGGAAAGGACTTCTTCGTAAACATAACCTTATCACCTCTTTATATTAATAATGCAGGAACTTAAACAACATAATTACGCACTTTATCAAAAAATGAGACAAAATATAATTAAGTCAATATTATTCTCAGTAATCTCTAGTATTCATAACAAGATTGAAATAAACATACATATTTTATCATTAATCATGAGAACCGTTGACAATTTTCTTGAATACTAAAGATAGTCACCAAAGCAGGAGGTTGAAAAATGAAAAATAACATTAAATTTAAAAATTTCTATGTGAAACCTCAAATGCCGGAGAAATTGAACAATTTAATGGAACTGGCTCAAAATATATGGTCTACCTGGGATTCCGATGCTTATAATCTTTTCAGTCGAATCGATCCTATTGTGTTCCGTTCTGTGAATCACAATCCTATAAGATTACTACAGCAAATACCAGCAGACCAATTGCAGGATCTTGCTCAAGACAGTGGATTTATCAACGAATTGGATCAGGTATATCATAAATTCCGGTCATATCTCAATTTTACAGGATATTACAGGGATCAGGATGAAAAGAGAAAAGATTTCGATGATGATCTCACAATAGCCTATTTATCGATGGAGTATGGATTGCATGAGTCTTTACCCATATATTCCGGTGGTCTGGGAGTCTTATCGGGGGATCACCTCAAAGTCGCATCTGATCTTGGTTTACCTCTTATCGGATTTGGGCTTTTATATCGCTATGGTTATTTTTCTCAGAAAATCAATCTGGATGGAACTCAGAAAGAAGTTTATATAGAAAATCAATGGCATTCTCAACCTGTACAGAAGGTTAAAGACGATCTGGGAAATGACCTTATCCTAAAAATAATGATCCGCAACGATCCTGTCATGGTCAAAGCCTGGAAGATCGAAGTCGGTAAGATCTCGCTTTATCTTCTGGATACGAATTTACAGATTAATAATGAAAAATACCGAAAAATCACGGATTATCTATATGTTTCCGACAGAGAAACACGTCTATTACAAGAGATTGTACTTGCCTTTGGCTCTTTTGAGTTAATGCAGAAGCTGAACATCGAACCTAAAATATTCCATCTGAACGAAGGTCACAATGCTTTTATGATCCTCAGAAGACTCAAACATTTTATCAAGGAAAAGGGATTTAATTTTGAAGAAGCAGCAAAACTTATCAGGAAAAGCACGGTATTCACAACTCACACCCCGGTTCCTGCAGGTAATGAAGAATTCGAACTGAAACTTGTTAAATACTATCTCAATGATGAGATCACTACGACCGGTCTGAACTTTGAAAGTTTTTTCAAGTTCGGACAAACTGACAGAAATGATCATTTTTCCATGTCTGCACTGGCGATTCGGTTTTCCAAGTTCATTAACGGTGTTTCCAAGCTCCACAGCCAGATATCTCGCCAGATGTGGCACAATCTCTATCCCGAATTATACGAGGATGAGGTTCCAATCCGGGCTATAACCAACGGTGTTCATATCCAGAGCTGGCTCAGCAGACCGATGACCAAGATCTTTGACAGGTATCTCGGACCTGATTATCAGCATATGGCGGAGGAAAAAGGTAACTGGGAAAATATTCTGACAATACCCGATGACGAGATCTGGCAGGCTCATCAACTTCGCAAGGAACAGACAATCAGTTTTATCAGGAACAGATTAAAAAACAGTCTTATCTATACCGAACAGAGCTCTTCCAGTCAACAGATTATCACCAAAGTACTGAACAGCGATCATCTTATAGTTGGATTTGCCAGAAGATTTGCCTCATATAAAAGGGCAAATCTGATCCTCAAGGACAAACAAAGATTGTTGCAATTGATAAAGCACTCGACTCGGCCAGTACAATTTGTATTCGCCGGTAAATCTCATCCCGCAGATGATAAAGGTAAGGCAATGATCAAGGAAATCATCGATTTTGCCAGAGAGAATAATGTTCAGGGTCAGTTTGTTTTTGTAGAAAATTATGATATGAATATTGCCAGACATCTGGTTCAGGGAGTGGACGTCTGGTTGAACAATCCCGTCAAACCCCTGGAAGCAAGTGGGACTTCAGGAATGAAAGCCGGTATGAATGGAGTTATCAATCTCAGCATTCTGGATGGTTGGTGGCCGGAATGTTATCAACCTGAAAACGGCTGGGCTATTATCTCAGGGGAAAATATTGAAGATCAGGATGTCAGAGAAACTCTAGAAGCAAATGAGCTCTATGACCTTCTGGAAAACGAGATATCACAACTCTATTATAATCGTGACCAGAACGGACTTCCTCTGGACTGGATCCGGAAGATGAAATACTCGATCAGGGATGTGGGCAGAGGATTTAACGTTCACAGGATGCTGCGAAATTACCTGGATGATTTTTATCTTCCCAGTTCCAAAATCACCGATACTCTGAAAGCAAAGGATCATGAAAAACTGCACAAGATCAATGATATAGAGACTAAACTAAAAGTTTACTGGGAAAAAATCACTTTTGATAAGGTAAAGATGAATTTCGATGAGAATAAAATACTCACAACCGGGAGTAAAATTCAGGTGCAGGCTTTATTGAATATCGATGGTGCATCTCAGGATCTGCTGCAAGTTGAATTTTTCTATTTACTTAGTCAAAGCAACTACAGGATCTTACCTCTAAAATTCATTCGTATGGAATCAGACTCCAAAGCTATGTATGAAGGTAATTTCAAAATCTCAGGAGCGGGAAGACAGGGTTTTAATATCCGGATCAGGCCTAAAACATGCTGTTCCAGGGAGTTTTTCGATTATATCAAGTGGTATTATTAATAATCAGGTATTATGAAAATCGGGAATGGTAATGATCTCTCACGTTATATTAAGGGATTGAATCTTAATATTTCAACACTTAACAGGTACAAATTTGATAAGATAAATTTTACTTTAACAGGTAAATTGAAATTCCGGAACCTGATCGAATTGCAAAAGACAGTCGCTGGAATCAATGAATCAAGGAAATCGAAAGAATATCCGGAGAGAACTGTTAAAGCCGGTGTGATCAATGCAATTACCCAGATAAATGAAGCTTACCAAATAATTCTATCAGTTTATCAAAAGCAATATGAACCTGATCTCATGGAAAAAATGCAGGATTTTCTAAAAAACTATTATGATCAGAATAAATTCGATTTGATAACACAGGAATTCGATGATCTATATACTGTCGATATCAAGATAACAGAAAATAAGAAAACCACATTTCAGATTTTCTTTCCGGAGCTGTTGGTAATCTGGCTGAACAATCAAAATCCGGCTTTCAATAATTATCATGAATTCTTCAACGATAACCAGCTTGCACAAAAAACATCCTATCCTGATTTGATCGAGTTTCTCGAATTCTTCTTTGATCAGAAAAGCTACCCCGGAAATAAAGACAAAAATCTAATTCATTTTCTTCGGGAACCGACGATTCGTTTTCCGGGATCGATCTCGAAACAAATCAGTTTTATTATCGATAATTGGAGTTCTTATCTCGGAGATTTCCTGCAAGAACTTCTCAAAGCCCGTGATATTATCAGGGAAGAACAGAAAACCGGGTTCACCGGTCCCGGTCCAGCTGAAATCTATCGTTTTTCCGGAGAAGATGATGAATACGAAAAATTCTCTCCTGATTCGGACTGGATGCCAAATCTGGTATTAATAGCAAAAAGTACTTACGTCTGGCTTGATCAACTCAGCAAGAAATATAAGCGGGAAATTAAGAATTTCCAGGAAATCCCGGATGAAGAGTTAGAACTTCTTTCCCGGCACGGTTTTACGGGATTATGGCTGATCGGCATCTGGCAACGGAGTGAAGCTTCCCGCCGGATCAAACACATTAATGGTGATCAAGAAGCGATCGCTTCTGCTTATTCTCTATCCGATTATAGTGTTGCAGATGATCTGGGTGGTGAAATCGGTATGCACGAGCTGCAGGAAAGAGCCTGGAAATATGGAATCCGTGTTGCCTGCGATATGGTACCCAATCATATGGGGATCGATTCCCAATGGATCATAGATCATCCCGATTGGTTCCTTCAACTTCCCTATTCTCCCTATCCCGCCTATAGTTTTAGTGGTGAAAATCTTTCGGTAAGAAGTGAGATCACTGTCCAACTGGAAGATCATTATCGTTCAAAAAGCGATGCTGCTGTGGTTTTCAAATTGACTCATCACAAGGATAATTCTATTAGATATATCTATCATGGTAACGATGGTACCAGCGTTCCATGGAATGATACTGCCCAGCTTGATTTCCTCAATCCTGAGGTCAGGGAAGCACTGATCAGGGTAATTGTGGATATTGCCCGACGATTCCCTATAATCAGATTTGATGCAGCTATGACACTGGCAAAACGTCATATTCATAGGCTCTGGTTCCCACAACCGGGAACAGGTGGTGATATCCCCTCTCGAGCAGAATTTGGAATGACAAAAGTGGAATTCGATCAAAAGATACCCCATGAATTTTGGCGGGAAGTGGTCGATAGAGTTGCTGAAGAAGCACCGGACACACTTCTTCTTGCTGAAGCTTTCTGGATGATGGAAGGATATTTCGTTCGTACCTTGGGTATACACCGGGTTTATAACAGTGCTTTTATGAATATGTTAAAAAATGAGGAAAATGCTAAATACAGAAAATCTATTTTCAACATTCTTGAATTCAATCCGGAGATTTTAAAACGGTTCGTGAACTTCATGAGTAATCCCGATGAAGACACTGCTATTGCCCAATTTGGAAATAACGATAAATATTTTGGTGTCTGTGTTCTGATGGTGACCATGCCCGGATTACCCATGTTCGCTCACGGTCAGATAGAAGGTTTTCAAGAACGTTACGGCATGGAATTTTCCCGGGCTCGAATAGATGAAGCGGAAGATAATCATCTGATCGATCGACACAGGAAAGAAATCTTCCCATTATTAAGAAAAAGACCTCTATTTTCCGATGTGAAGAATTTTCTTTTATATGATTTCATCCAGGAAGATGGTACGATCAATGAAAACGTTTTTGCCTATAGCAATGAGTATCTTTCCAGGAAATCACTTGTCCTGTTCCATAATAAATTTGAAGATATAAAAGGATGGGTCAGGGAAACCAGCAGACCTCTTTCTAATGACCAGGGTGTTGCCTGGGAAAAGGTCAGTCTTGGATCAGCGTTTAAATTTACAGGTCGCGATGATTATTATGTAATTTACCGAGATCAGATCAGTAACATGGAATTTATCAGAAATTCCCGTGAAATTACTGAGCTGGGTTTATTCAAAGAACTGGGGGCTTTTAAGTATTCTGTTCTGCTTGATTTTCGTGAAGTTAAAGATGAGAATGGTTTTTTAGCCAAAATCGCTGATTATCTGCAGGGTGGTGGTTCCGATAATATCGATAGATCTATTAATAAGATCAGGTACGATAGTATTATCCAGGAATTTACCGAGTTTTTCAAACCTCAGATTCTAAATAAATTTATCCAATTGCGCCGAGATGGATCAGGTAAACAGAAAGAAAGTTTCCTGTCTGAGACCAGGATTCGTTCCGATAACCTCCTCAACTCGCTTCAAGGTGAGTTCTGCCCTGATCAACAGGTTGCCAATCTTTCTGATGAAATTATCTCCAATCTGAGATTTTGGCTTGATTGGAAAGTAGATGAACAAAGTAATGACAATTTAATAGATCTTATCCTGATCTCCTGGATCGTTATCTCAAAATTACTCAAAATAAAACCTGCTGAAGAAAATCAGGAAATTCCCCTGGAATGGATCAATGAATTATACTGGGCTGAGATCATTGCCGGTTCTTTACAGGAGCTGCAATACAATGTTCATGCTTTATACTTAGAAGCACTCCTGATAAGTCTATTGAAACATCAGCATGTCTGGAAAAGGATCAATATTGAAACTGATCATGAAGTTTTACGGAATATTCTTGAGGAAAAATACACTAAGATCGCTTTGAATATTAATAGATTTCAGGATATCCTCTGGTTTGATGATAAACTTATCAGTATTTTTTTGCGGCTTCTGCAGGACACGAATATCTTCACTTTAAAGTCATTTTCTGGAGTAGAGAAAGAATATCGATCTTCAATGCAGGACTTAAATAGATTCATAGAGAATGTTCTGTCTGCGAAACTTCGATCTGAATATAAAGTTGAAAAACTGATTTCAGAGTTGAAAGAACTCTCTCACGAATAAAATCAATTTGACATTTTGTTAAACGGAAATGACTTTTGTTTATTGAGGTTTCTTATCGGTGGATCAAACTATAATTGACCTCGTAAAGAAAAGCGATTATCAGGTTATTTCTAAAAGAGAGAAAATATTGCAGTGTCTGATATAATAGAATGGAGATTTCTTATGGCAGCAAATCCACTATCCGACAAAAAATTGAAACACTATGAGAAGATCCTCTTAAAGGAAAAAGAGAGAACTCTGAAATTATTAGCTATTATCAGTGATAAAATGAAAAAGGGTTCCAAAGACAGTTCCGGAGATCTTTCATCTTTTGCTATACATCAGGCTGATTTGGGAACAGATACAGCCAATATGGAGAAAGAAGTTTACCTTCTGGAAGAAGAACAGAAAAAATTGAAGTTGATTAATCAGTCCCTGGGAAGAATCTATGATAAGAGCTATGGTGTCTGTGAAATCACGGGTGAATATATTTCAGAAAAGAGACTGAAAAGCATTCCCTGGGCAAATTGTTCGGTAGAAGCCAAAGAAATGGAGGAAAAGAAAAAGAGAAGGAAACATTAGGTATTCAAATGCAATTGTTTTATCTTTTCCTGATCTCCTTTTTCATCAGTTCCTGTACTAATCATTATCAAAAAAAACCAAAACAAAACCTGTTCGTAAGTATCCTTCCTCAGAAATATTTTCTGGAAAGAATTATCGAGGATAATTACGAAATTAAAGTAATGGTCAAACCGGGATTCAGCCCGGTAACCTATAAACCGAGTCCACAGCAGATGTCCGATCTCTCAAATTCCCCGCTTTATTTCAGGATCGGAGTTCCTTTTGAGAAAACCTGGATTGATGAAATCAGAAGTGTTAATCCTGATCTTAAAATTATCGATACAAGACAAAATATACCTTTCCGTAAAATGGATAACATTTTTGATATAATTAATTCTGATCCTCAGATTCAGGGAAATGCTCTTGAAAGCGAGGATGATCATGATCATGGACTTGAAGACCCACATATCTGGTTAAGTCCATCCCTGGTTAAGATCCAGGCTGAAACCATCGCTTTTGCAATGATCGAGCTGGATCCTGATAATAAAGATATCTATCTCAGGAATTTATCGATTTTTCAGAAGGAACTTGAATCTCTTTCAGATCAGATCAAGAAAATCCTGATCTATCTTCCTTCCCGCTATTTGATGGTATTTCATCCTTCATGGGGTTACCTGACCGACGAATTCGATTTCAAACAGATCCCTATCGAAACAATGGGGAAAAAACCCGGGATAAAAGCGATTTCGGAAATAATTTATTTTGCCAAAGCGAAAAATATAAAGACAATTTTTGTTCAATCCCAATTTAGTACAAGAGAAGCCGAAGCCATAGCAGAAGTTCTTAAAGCCAGAATCGTAGAGATCGATCCTCTTGCTGAGAATTATATGGGTAATATGCTCAATATAGCTAATACGATCAAAAATGAACTTTAGAAACGATGAATAAACCTGTAATCCAGACAGGAAAACAATAAACCTGCACAAACCAGTAAATCCTGATTATATCCTATTCTGAGACCAGTTTCGCATAAAATCAACAAGTTCATTAATCCCCGGGGGATATCCATTACGCACATAAAATCCTGCGGTAGAAACACCACAAACCAGGCTTTCCCTGGGAGATAACCCGGCTAATATACCATGACAGAATCCGGCATTGAAATTGTCGCCGGCTCCGGTAGTCAATAGTGGTCTGGGAGTATAGGGACCCGACAGCCAGAAAGATTCTTCTCTGGTAGCAACAACAGCTCCATCGACTGGATGAATCAGGAGAAAACTCAAACCCAGCTTCTCCCTGATTCTAACAGATCTAATTGTGAGCAGGTCTTCTTCAATATTCAATACTTCTGCTATCAATCCCGATTCCCGCTGATTCAGTCCCAGGATCACGGGTGCACATTTCTCTAATTGTGATATTAGATTAAGAACTTCGATCAGGTCCGGTTCCATTCTTATATGGGGATCAGCCAGATCCAGAAATAATAATGGTTTGTGTTTAATTTGGGGAAGTATCTTCAGAATACCTTTCAATATTGAATTCATTCCTGGTAGCATGGTCCAGTTTGTCAGAGCAAAAAGCCTGGAATCTTCTATAATCCGGGTCAAATGTTTAAGATCGATTTTTTTTAGTAAGTTCACCCAGTTGATCTCTTCCAGATGTTGTACTTTACCAAGCATGATCTTACCATCAAGGAATTCCAAGGCATCAGTATGACCCGGATCAGCAAAAGATATTACCTTGAGAGCTTTTTCCGCAAGTTCCGCAAAAACAGAATGTACTCTTGTCTTACCGAGAGCTCCGGCAATATTTATCCCGTAACCGAGTTTCATCAAAGCATTTGCCAGGATCGGTCCGTTACCTCCCAATTTGATCCTGATTGGCATAAACTCAATATTACCACTTAATCCTGCTGATTCTGCAATTCTCTCGGAAAAATCATTGATAGTCTCTATACGGTCATATTCAGTTGTAGTTTTTCTCTCCTTTACCACATGAATTATCTCATCAATGAATCCATCGAATCCAACAAATACCTGGGTATCAGTGGTAAAATCCACACTTTTTTTTATAACTTCATCCAGCAATTTCTTGTTTTTCATTAAGTCTCCACTACTTATCCTGATGATTAATAATTTATTCCGAACAAAAAAAAGCAATCTTTTTTATCCTGGTAATTGGGAAAATCCGGCGTTTATCTTCGAAAACTTCTTTAAGTATACCTGAAATAAAAGAATATTGCCAAAAAATCGTTATTGATAAATTCTCGTGTCCGTTATTAATAAAAGGATAGGATTGACTAATGACCTTTAATAGAGCCAGTGGGATCTTACTGCATATAACTTCATTACCGGGGGATCATGGTATTGGAACTCTCGGGAAAAATGCTTTTAAATTCATCGATTTCCTTGCCGATGCAGCACAGAAATACTGGCAGATACTACCAACCGGTCCAACAGGTTACGGCGACTCACCCTACCAGACATTTTCCGCTTTTGCGGGCAATCCACTCCTTATCGACCTGGAGCTTCTGACCGAAAAAGGATTGCTTTCGGAGAATGACCTTGTTACAGGAATGCCTGTTAATTCGGATTCTGTTGATTTCGGTAAAGTGATCAAATATAAAAATGCCATGTTGAAAATCGCTTTTAGCAACTTCATTACAGATATCGACTTTGAGGTATTTTGTTCCCGGGAAGCATTCTGGCTGGATGATTACAGTCTTTTCACGGCACTAAAAGAACATTTCAACGGTAAATCCTGGCAGGAATGGCCTGAATCTGTCATGAAAAAGCATAATCAAAAGATCCAGGAATTAAAAGAAGAACTTAAGGATCAGATCCGATATCAGAAATTTGTCCAGTTTCTGTTTTTTCAACAATGGGAAAACCTGCATCAATATGCCCGTTCCAGAGAGATCGAGATCATAGGTGATCTTCCTATTTTTGTCGCTATGGATAGCTCCGATTCATGGTCGAATCCCCAGATGTTTTTATTTGATGAGAACAGGAAACCGCATTTTGTAGCTGGAGTACCTCCGGATTTCTTCAGTGAAACCGGTCAACTCTGGGGAAACCCTCTTTATAACTGGAAAGAGATGAAGACTGATAGATTCGGCTGGTGGCAGCAGCGAATAAACAAGACTCTGCAGATGGTGGATATTGCCAGAATCGATCACTTTCGTGGATTTGCTGGCTACTGGGCTGTTCCCTCCGGTGAAAATACAGCTATTAAGGGAAACTGGGAGAAAGCGGATGGAGATTCTCTATTCACACAAATTTGTTCAGACCGAGATCTACCCTTGATAGCTGAAGACCTTGGTGTTATCACAGAAGACGTCGTTGAACTCAAGAACAAATTTGGTTTCCCTGGAATGAAAATACTCCA
>JAUVIJ010000196.1 GCA_030592835.1 Candidatus Cloacimonadota bacterium
AAAATTCATTGACAAAAAAATACAAGAGAAGTGATAATAAAAAACATATTTGTGGATGTTATAGTTTTAACGGCATTCAGGGAAAATATCTGTAAAGACGCTTATTCAGCCTTATCGAGGGTCTTTGGAAAAGTCGATGGTAACAGTAAGATCTCAAATCTGATGTTGAATTTAAATAGATCAGAAGGTTTGATATGATGATAAACACGGGGAACAGATGATTTTGCATATAATAAACGGGAAAACTTTCAGGATATCCTGAAAGTACAGTTTTTGCAGATATGATCAAAGCTCCGAAAAGGGGAATATAGATATCAAAGAAGAAATTAATAAATTAAGAAAAATGTTAAAATCCGCCAGGGAAGAAAAGACAATAACACAGCCTTCTTGTAACATGTTTTGAATTTTGTCTACGAGGTTGACACCAGGTTTTATTATTTATGAGTATATCCAGAATAATGAGTATCGATTATGGTAAAATCAGGATCGGGATCGCGATGAGTGATCCCCTGAAGATCATTGCCCGTCCTCTTGAAGTTATCGACAATTCCGGTGAAGCGATATTTGACAGGATCGTGAGGATTTCGCAGGAAAACCAGGTTGAAAAGATCATTATCGGTTTACCCTTGAATCTAAAAGGAGAAGAAACACTGCGAAGTATGGAAGTCAGAGAATTTGCTGCTGAACTTCAGGAAAGAATTACTGTAGCAATTGAATTCTGGGATGAAAGGTACAGTTCCATTGAAGCGGATGAAGTATTAAAAGAACTTGGTTACAGTATAGAACAATCACGAAAAGTGATTGATAAAATAGCTGCGGCAGTAATTTTGAAAAATTACCTGGAAAGTCTTAAATGAAATATTTTGCGCTCATTCTCCTGTTGATCATTTTATTATTCGTTCTGATCGAAGTCGTTCTGTTTCTGAAACCGGTTTATGTTAGAGAAACTTTGATCGAGATCAATAATGGAGAAACAGCTATTGAAATTGCTGAGGAATTGTTTCAAAACGGAATTATCAGAAACAGAGGTTGGTTTTATCTTTATATAAACCTGACCGGGGTCACCAAAAATCTTAGTTACGGTAAATACCTTTTTTTCGGTTACTATTCTCTACCCCAGGTTGTAAATAAAATTGTATCCGGGGAAATTTATCTGAAAAAAATCACGATCCCGGAGGGATATTCAGTAAAAAGGACAAGTAAGAGATTTTCTCGAAAGAAATTTGGTGACTATCAAAGATTCAGACAATTATGTAATGATTCTATTTTTGCCAAGCAGTTAACCGGTTTTTCAATTCCTTCCTTAGAAGGATTTCTCTATCCGGAAACGTATCATTTTGCCGAAGACACCAGTGAGGAAAAGATCCTGGAACACATGGTAAAAAGGTTTTTTATTGAAACTGCAGATATGGACTTCGCACCGAATAGAAAGTTGGATTTTTATGAAACTATAATTCTCGCATCCATCATCGAAAGAGAAGCATTTTATGATGATGAAAAACCTTTAATTGCCGGTGTTTACTTAAACCGGATCAATTACGGCATGAAATTACAGGCAGATCCGACTATTGCTTATATTCTGGACAAATACGGTCAGACTCGAAAAAAAATCTATTATCGTGATCTGGAAATAGATTCCCCGTACAATACATATAAGAACAGAGGATTGCCGCCGACACCGATCTGCAGTCCTTCGCGGGTTTCCATTAAAGCTGTTCTGGAGCCTGAAAGTTCTGATTATCTTTTCTTTTTTGCCAATAGGAAAGGACGGCATATTTTCTCGGAAACCTATAATCAGCATTTAAGTAAACAGCAGCAACTGAAGAAAAAATATGGAACATAGCATTTTCCTCCACCTGGCAATTATTATAATTTTATCCAAGATCATTGGAGCAATATCCAAGAGATTCAAACAACCTCCTGTCATAGGCTTATTATTACTGGGAGTAATCCTGGGTCCGACTATCTTACATCTGATCGAACCGGGAGAGGTACTCAAATGGATAGGGAAAATAGGAGTCCTTCTTCTTCTATTTGAAGCGGGACTGGAAACAAATCTAAAAAAGATTAAAAGTGAGTCTCGACAGGCAATGATACCTGCTTTGGGAGGAGTGCTTCTACCTTTTACCCTGGGATTCTTCCTGTCTTATATTGTTTATCAGGATCTGTTCCAGGCATTGGTCATCGGAGTTATTTTCACTGCGACCAGTGTGAGTGTGAGTGTAATGACCCTCATGGATCTCGGTAAATTGAGAGGTGTTGAGGGCAGATGTATCATCAATGCAGCAATCATCGACGATATTATCGGCATATTATTACTGACAGTTATTTTTGGATTTTCAGCGGAAACAGATCCGGGTTCAGCTAATATATTAATTTCGTTTTTCAAAATTATAATCTTTTTCGTGATTGCTGTTGTTGTTGGATACTTTTTTCTCCGTCCGTTTTTTACGAACCTTAAAAGATTATTAATGGATAATGTTGTCGTAGCCCTGTCCATAGCAATTGTTTTGTTATATTCCTGGTTTGCCGAAAATGCAGGATTAGCTGCAATTACCGGGGCTTATTTTGCAGGTTTGTTTATCGGGCAGACTGATCATCGTGTTTCAGTACAGGAAGGAATATCCCTGTTAGGGAAATCCTTTTTCGTCGATGTTTTTTTTGTGGGAATCGGATTGGAATTCAATCTCTTTGCCATAGAAACACATCCTGTTTTCCTGATTGTTTTCATTGCTCTGGCAATTGTTGGTAAAATTATTGGAAGTGGTCTGGGAGCGAGACTAAGTAAATTTGACATGCTCAGATCTTTTCGTATTGGTGTCGGAATGATTCCCAGGGGTGAAGTAGCCCTGATTGTTGCAAATATGGCTTTGCAAAAAGGTCTGATCCCTACGGATATTCTTTCAGCTACTATTGTCATGGTAATTATCAGCGCCTTAATTACACCCATGTTATTGAAGTTTGGTTTCACAACCTTGGCCAGAAAATCGTTTTAATCTAAAAAACAAAGGATAGATCATGTGGAAAAAAATCCTTGATAAGAACCTGATCATTATTGATCCGGAAGTAAAAAACAAATCCGACCTGTTTCAGAATATGGTTAACCACACTTATAACAATGATTATATTGTGAACCGAAAAGACTTTCTGAATGCTCTGAATGAGAGGGAAGGAAAAGCCAACACGGAACTGATCGAGGGAGTAGCTTTTCCTCATGCCAGGAGTAGTTCGGTCGACAGATTATTCCTTTCTATCATCCTGATCAAGCAGGGCCTGGATTACGAAAGTTCTGAATTTGGACCAGTAAAGATCGTTTTCTTCTTCGGTTGTCCTGAAGAACAGGCAAAAGAGTATTTGAGAATACTGGCGAAATCGAGTCGCGTATTAAAAATCAAGAAATTCCGGGAGGAATTACTGAACTGTACTACTCCGGATGAAGTACTGGAATTGATGGAACAATACAGTGAAGATGAAAAAGAAGAAACCAGGGAAGGCAAATACCTGATAATTTTCACTCTCTTTAATTCCAATTTGAAACAGGATGTGATGTCAGCCATGGTCGAAGCGGGGATCACCAATGCTTCGATAGTAAAAGCTTCTTCTCTGGCTAAGAAGCTTGCCTACGAAATGCCGGTATTTGCCGGTTTGAGCTATATGGCACAAGGTAAATCATCGCGAACTGAAATGATCCTGGGATTAGTTGATGACAAATCTATACCCGAAAAATTGGCTTACATCTTGAAACAAAATGATA
>JAUVIJ010000124.1 GCA_030592835.1 Candidatus Cloacimonadota bacterium
GTAGCTAATTATACAGCTCCTGTTCGTTCCAGTACAATTCGCATCCAGAGTGATCTCCGTGGTAACAGTGCTCCTCTGGAATGGAGTTTTACAACAGTAGATGAACCGATAGTATATTACACAATCAGTGGTATTGTAGGAGATGGTACACGAACACCGATGTCTGGTGTGCTTTTAACAGGAACTAATACCGATCCTTCTACTTACACTACGACAGCCGATGGTATGTATTCCTTTCAGGTGGTAGAAAATACAGAAGTAACGATCGTACCCAGCAAAATAGGATACGATTTTACTCCGGTTCAATTCTATGATGCAAACATTACTCAGGATTATCTTAATTATGATTTTGTAGGGACGGAATGGGATCCTCAACCTCCGACCAATGGTCAGCCAACCGGTACGGATGTAGCCATCGATGTAGGGCAACTAAGCTGGGATGCACCCGGTGGGACAGTACCTGTTACTAATTATATTGTAACTTTATCGGAAAATCCTGATTACACTGATCCGATAATCGTTGCTGGAGTGACAACGGATCTTTTCTATTCTATAGATCCTCTTGGTTATGAAATAACTTACTATGCTATGGTCGTAGCTAATTATACAGCACCTGTCCGTGGCAACAGTGCACCCCTGGAATGGAGTTTTACAACCGAAGCTTTTGTGAATTCTCCTCCTGTCGCCGAAGCCGGTGATAGTCAGATTGTATTTGAAGGAGACCTTGTTCAATTGGATGGTAGTGGATCTTATGATCCTGATGAAGATGATTTGACCTACCTCTGGTCTGGTCCACCCGAAATTGTATTCTCAGATGATACAATTATCGATCCGACCTTCATTGCTCCCGATGTACTGGCAGACACAGATTTCACTATCACTTTAACAGTCGATGATGGGGAAGATAATGATGCGGATGATGTTATTATTACAGTTCTCTTTGTAAATCAACCTCCTGTAGCCGATGCTGGTGATAATCAGATTGTTAGCGAGGGTGATGAAGTCCAGCTTGATGGATCAGGTTCCTACGATCCCGATGGTTCCGAACTTTCATATTTCTGGATCGCACCTCAGGGAATCCAGCTTTCTGATCCCTACAGTGTTGATCCTTTCTTCACCGCGCCGGAAGTAGATTATGACATCGATCTTACCTTTACTCTTGAAGTGAATGATGGACAGAGTAGAGCAGTCGATGAAGACACTGTTATTATTACAGTTTTACAATATATAATTCCTAATCCGGTATGTGCCTTCAATCCTGTACCGGAAGATGGTGCAACAGGAGTTGAAACCGATGCCATGGTAGGCTGGACCTATATCCATGATGAAGATTATACAGAACCATCAGGCTTCAGGATCTATATGGCTTATGATGAAGACCTGACCGATGCTTTCATTACTTACATTGACTATGATGGGGAAGGGGAATATCTTATATCTAATCCCTTTGAATTTAATTACTACACCCAGTATTTCTGGAAGGTAGTACCGACTACGGAAGCCAGTCGTGGCGATGCCGAAGGCTGCCCCGTCTGGACATTCCTGACAGTAGAAATTCCTACTTTCACTGTAAGCGGTTACGTGGGAGTGGCTGCTGTTGTCGAACTTGCTGAAGGCATCTACAGTAATATCCATGGCGAATATGCTGTCGTCGTTGAATATGGTTCGAGCCTTTCCTTGACCCCGGTTCTGGTGGGTTATGATTTCGTTCCGGAAAGTGTAACCTTCAACGATATCGATGAGGATATCATCCAGAACTTTATTGCTGAACTCTTGTGCCCCGAAGCCGCAACAGATGGTCTGCCAGTTGGTGAAGATGTGCCGGTGGATGTTGATGAAATATCCTGGATGGCTCCGGAAGAAGGTGTAGAACCTACCTTCTATTACTTGACTCTGTCTGATCATGATAACTTTACCAACCCGATCCTTAATGAAGTTGAGGTTTATGACACGATGTATTCCCTGGCAGATATCTACCTTGATTATAGTACTTACTACTGGGTCAAAGTTGTCACCTGTTTCGAATCTCCTGAAACCGGAGAACAATGTAACGGTCCGGCTCTAGTCTGGAGCTTCTTAACTGAAGACTGGGTTGAAAATGGTGACGATACTATCCCGCAGGTAACAGAACTCCTGGGTAATTATCCAAACCCATTCAATCCCGAAACAACGATATCCTTTACAGTTAAAGAAGGAGATACTGCAAAACTGACTATCTTCAATCTTAAAGGACAGATCCTCTTCAATCAGGATTTCGGCTCGGGTAACCACGAATATGTCTGGACCCCACAAAAGATTGAAAGCGGTGTTTACTTCTATCAGTTGCACTCCAAGAATAGTGTTCAGATCAAGAAAATGTTGATGCTTAAATAAACGTTGCATAAGAAAAGGGGCTGATCGATGATCAGCCCCTTATTTTTTATTTAACTTTATAAACCTTTACTATAGAATAAATCGAGTACAAGAATTCCAAGATCGGAATAATTGTCCAGATCTCCAAAGATATCCTCCAGGGCTTTTACAACTGCATTAATATAACCTTTGCTGATCCTCATCATAATAATCTTGCTGTAGAGACTTTTGTCACCGGTAAAATTGAAGAATCCCATGAACAAGGGGACTTTCGATATCAGGTTTTCCATTTGCTGGGTATCGATTATAGTGGATTCCTGAACACCGAACTCGATAAACACTTCTGTAATATCCTGCATGATCTCTTCATTCTTCACGATAAGTAACATCAACTTATCTTCACCTTTTACTGAAATCGCAGTTTCACCACGAATCGTATTCCGTAAAAATTCTTCGTAAAGTCCTATCTTACTGGTCGTCTTTATCAGAGTCTCAATAACACCAGGTTCTTTTAAAATCTGTGATACCTGGGCAAGCAACTGCAAGTGCCCCTTGCGATCGGTTTTGGGTCCGACTATTGTAACAAGAATTTTGACCTTCTTTTTGTCTAGAGCATCGAAATGGACACCCTTTTTGCTGACAACAATACTGACGATGAAATCCTCAATATTTTCAAGTTGACAATGAGGTATGGCTATTCCTCTGCCAAAGCCGGTACTACCCATTTCTTCCCGCTGTTTTAGTGAATCATAGACATTTTCGATAGATCCAGGATCAAAATGATTACCCTTAACGATAAGTTCAGCAAGTTTTTTAAGAGCATGATTCTTGTCAGAAGCTGTAAAATCTACTTCACAACATTCAAGTTTTACAACATCAGCGAGATCCATTTCGACTCCTTTTCAGATTCTTAAGGATCGCCAGTTTTGATAGCGGTGGTCCTACAAGTTCATTGAAAAATACTGACATAAGTACTATATTTATCATCTTAGAGATTTCTTCCTGGATCTGCGGACTAGCATTAACAACCACTGAAGACGCCTGTACGAAAAGAACGAGCCCTATTGCTACTCCTGCCTGAGGCAGTAAGGCAAGACCCAGGTAATTTCTGATCTTAGGTTCCAGTTTATAAATAGCAGAAGGAAGATATATTCCGAAATATTTACCAAGAGCACGGGCAGAGATGAATATGATCCCTGCCAGGAGAACACTCGAATCACGGAATATCTCCAGACTGAGTTCAGCTCCTGCGATAGCAAAAAAGATTGCGTAGAGGGGAGAAGTAAGAGGTTCCAATGAAATAAGAATTCTCACATTTTTATTGTTTATATTTATGAGCAGCATTCCCACGACCATATTTGCGATAAGTGGTGATAGTCCCAAGCTGATTGTTATTGAAGTCGTCAGAAATAATATTCCCAGGGTTATGATCTTGACCTCGTTGATGTTTCTCTTACGGGAAGCGCTGAAATGTATTAACAGACCGCCAGTTAGGCCGATCAGGATAGATATGAAGATCTCGGAAAACGCATGAATGACAGAATGTGAGATTTCGACATTAGTTCCTGCTATCATGGCAGCTGAAAGAGCAAATATGATCGAGAATACTATCACTGTTCCGGCATCATCCAGGGCAACTATTCCATATAGATAATCTACGAATCGCCCCTTAGCCTTCAATTTTTCCACGATCACAACCGTCGCTGCCGGAGCTGTCGCTGCCGCAATCGCTCCCAACAAGATCGAGATGTAAAGAGGAAGTCCAATTATTATAAGACCCAGAGAAACCAGAATAATAGTCAGGAACATCTGTACAAGGGTCAAAACTATGATCTTACTACCGTATAACTTCAGTTTAAAGAAGGAAAATTCACCACCGATGATCACAGCAATAAAGGAAAGAGTGATCTCCGAAAGAAAATTCAGAATCTCCATGTTCTCATGCCGGATCAACTTTAATCCCGAACCTCCGACTAAAATCCCTGCAAGAATATAACCGGTGATCGCAGGAAGTTTTATCTTTTCCGACAACTGACCGAAGATATACCCCATTATCAGCAGCAATCCGGCACTGAAAATGATATGATGAGCGAAATAATCCCTGATCAATCCGAGTATGTATATCATATATTATTCCTGTTTCTTAATTATTGTCTCTGAGATAGTCTCTCACTTGAAGATGCTCTTTATACTTCCCGAAAAGGATCATAAGTTTAATTCTCATTTTTGTACCTTTAAGATCACCACCGAGAGAGACACCCATTTTTTCCAGGTATAAGCCGCCACCTTCATAACCATATTCCGCCAATACTCGACCTGTATAAGTACGGGAAGATAAAACAATAAGAATATCCTTTGCCATCGCCTTTTCGATTGCCGGCAGGATCTTCGCCGGAACATTGCCCCTGCCGAATCCCTCCAATACGATTGCCCGGGCACCCTTCTCGATCGATGTGAGAATGAATCTGTCGTCCATACCACTGACACACTTAATCAGGTCTATATTGGTATCGATCTCATTGGTGAAGATCTTCTCTTTGATATAGGAATCCCTGTAATAGATCACCCTGTCCGGTTCCACTATACCGAGAAGACCATAGGCTGGGGTTATGAAAGAATCGGTTTTTCCTGAATCAGTTTTGACGACGTCACGTGCCGGGTTTATCGTATCATTCATCACCACGAGTACACCCTTGTTGACCGACACATCATCACTTGCTACCCGAACAGCACCAATGATGTTCCGGGGTCCATCAAGACCCAGCTCGGAATTACTGCGCATAGCAGCGGTGAAAACAATGGGTTTTTTGGAATTCACGGTAAGATCGAGAAAATAGGCGGTTTCCTCCAGGGTATCTGTCCCATGAGTGATCACGATCCCATCATAATCTTTTAGTTTTTCTTCTGCGACCCGGGATAACTTCAGCATCAATTCCGGGGTGACGTAAGGACTGGGTATATTAGAAAACTCGTAAAAATCAATACAGGCCAGCTCTCTTAAATGAGGAAACGATTGTAAGCCCTCTATGAACTCGTTATTGGGTATCACACCAAAAGGACTGTTTCGCTTCATAGCGATCGTGCCCCCGGTAGTTATGATCAATATCTTCTTCATCTCTTTCTCTTTTCGCTTTGAAAATTATAATATTAACCTAATATTTCAGTCTAAAATATATTGAATGATTTTATGTAAAGTTTATTCTTATATGTTCATTTCTTTTGAATCGTCAAAAGAAACGAACCAAAGAATCCGCCTTCGCAAAAGCTTCGGTGTGACAAGAAACTCCCAGCTAATGAAAATTACTAAAATCAGCTTCATTAATACTAAAAGATATTAACTCACCTCGTTTTAGTAAACGGGATTCAAACAGAATATCTTTCTTAACGTATTACTTTGCCGATTTCATGACGTAATTTTCATGATGCTGTATAAATTGAAATAATAATATTTTACAAAAATGGATTCCTTAATTTATTTAAAGAGAAAAACGTTGAAAAGAAACAGAGTATTTACCTGCTGTGTTGTTAATGAAAGAGGATTTGTCCCTCCGAAGTTATTTTCGTAGGCAGATTAATACACCGAAGATTTATTGAAGAAAAATGTATCCCGGTTTTGACGGGCAAGCTAAAAGAAATGAACATAACAAATTAAGATTATTATATCAAACAATTATAAGCGTCAAAACTCCGATTATCAACTGAAAAATATAAGGATCACTTTTGACTTGACATAGAATCCATATTTTTCGTTTTTAAAGCCATGCGCGCCCGTGGCTCAATTGGATAGAGCATCTGAC
>JAUVIJ010000178.1 GCA_030592835.1 Candidatus Cloacimonadota bacterium
AGGTAGAATTCATGATTAAGATCGGAGATTGTCAACATTCCGTTGATAGTATATTCTCCATCTTTTATCTTCGAGATCATAGGCTGTTCTGTGTCATATTCATCCATGATTTCACCGACCAATTCTTCAAGAATATCTTCTAGGGTAATCAGACCTGAAGTTCCGCCATATTCATCTACAACCACAGCTATCTGGATTTTTTTTGATCTGAACTGATTCAGAAGGTTTTGGATTTTCACGTTACCGGTAATGAACATACAGGGACGGTGTAAAGAGCTGAACGTGTTTTTTTCCGCCTGCAGGATTACATCTTTTGCATAGATGATGCCAATGATATTATCAATATTCTTTTTGAAGATCGGGATTTTTGAATGCCCGGAATCGATGATGGTTTCTTTGAGTTTATTCATACCATCAGAAGCTTCTAAAGCTATCATATCTACCCTAGGGATCATTATTTCTCTGGCTAGAGTTGAAGAGAATTTAAAGATACTGGCAATAATCTTCTTTTCGATTTCTTCGAGAGTTGTTTTGGTTGTTTTGGAGCTGATCAGATTCCGGAAATCTTCTGTTGTAATTTCATTATTACCGTCCTCTGACGAACTTTTGGAAAACAGGGAGCTGATAAATTCCAGGATCTTAATGACAGGCCATAAAATATACTTAATGATTTCCAGTAGAAAACTGGAGTAAGAAGCGATTTTTTCAGGAGAGGAATAAGCTAATAATTTTGGTGTAACCTCACCGAACAATAGCAGCAGAAAAGTCATGATTACGATTTCAATAAGCATCAGAATCGGCTGTGGCTGCTTAGGGAAAAATCTCTCTCCGATCTCTATAGCTGTTATTGCAGCAGTGGAAGAAGCAGCTACGTTAACAATGGTATTTCCCAGTAATATGATCATCAGTAATTCTCTGGGTTTCCTGAGTAATCTGTATATTCTCCGGGAACTTCGTGTTTTACCTTTTTCTATTTTCTTCAACTGGATCTTACTTAGAGAGAAAAAAGCAGTCTCAGATCCCGAGAAAAATCCAGATAGTAAGAGAAATCCGAAAATGGCCAGAAGTAATAATGTTAAATTCATTTCAATTTCCTGTATTTTTTAAGAAGTCGAGGTAAAGTTTCTCTTTTTCATACATGATTTTTTATCAGTTTTGGAAAGATGATCATATCCCAACAAATGTAACATTCCATGAAGAAACAGGATCTGTACCTCGAACTCAAGATCTCCTGTTCCTTTCTGTTCTTCTGCGATTCGAACATCTATGATTATATCTCCAAGCAGTGGGATGTCTTTATTATCGGAAGGGAAGGAAATAACATCGGTATATCCTTCTCTACCTAGAAATTTTTTATTTAATTTTGCTATTGTATCGTCATCTGTCAATAAAAGATTAACATAGTTGCCGGGATCAAGGGATTCGTGCACAGTTAAGATATCCCAGATATCTGAAAAGATACCAGGATCCAATGTGTAGCGGCTGCGATTATCAATTAAAATAGAATTATTCGGGGTATTCAAGTCTTTTTCTGTAAACTCCCATGATTATTGGTAACATCTGAGATTTGATTTTGTTCAGCTCTTTGATCGATAAAGGTGATTCATCCAACTGTTTTTCCTCGATCAGTCTTTTGACAGTAGAATCGAGAATGTTTCTGATATTGGATTCAGAAAAATCATCAGATGATTTAGTTCTGGATTCAACTATATCCGCGATCATTACAATACTTGCCTCTTTAGACTGAGGTTTCGGACCAGGATAATAAAAATGTTCTTCGTCTACCTCAAGATTAGTTTCTCTGGCTTTGTTGTAAAAATATTTGATCTGACTGTCACCATGATGCTGTTGGATAATATCGATGACGGGTTGTGGTAAATTGTATTTTCTGGCCATTTCAATGCCAACAGCAATATGCTTTCTGATCAGAATTGCACTTTCGTTCGCAAGCATATTATCATGTATTTCCTTGGAGTCAGGATTGTTTTCTATGAACAATTGTGGGTTTTCAGTTTTACCTATATCATGATAATAACTTCCGACACGAGCAAGTAAGTGATGGGCACCTATTGATTCGGCTGCACTTTCAGCCAGGTTTCCCACGATCAAGGAATGATGATAAGTTCCCGGTGTCAATGCTGCCAGTTTTTTCAGAAGTTCGTTTTCAAAATCAAGGAGTTCCAGAAGAATTCTCTTAGTTGCCAGATTCAATTTGCTTTCTACTATCGGTACTATCAGGATCACACCGATAATTGATAAGATCAGGGAGATCATTCCATACAACATCTGAGTTAGAAAATTTGCTGCACTTTCGAAGCGTATTAAAGTTACTGCCAGATGTAAAATCAGGAAAGAGATTAATAAATAGAGTAATAAAGGATAAAAATCCTGTTTTTTGTTCATTCTTTTTAAGATAATCAAACCGCTTATAGTTGTGATACTGAGTAAAGTGGGATAGAGAAAACTCCAGTTAAGGAACTGAACAATAAAGAGAAAATTTACAAAATTGAATACAATAGCTACAATTGGTGAAAATATAAACGCGATCAACAGGACGGAGAAACTCATCGGTATCAGTAGTGCTGGAACTTCCAGGACATTGTTCACAATTATCGTTAAGATCACTGACAGTAGAACACTCCCACCGATAATTACCAGCCTGAAATAACTAGACATATCTGGAGGTTGAAAGAGCAGTAAATAATAATAAAAGATAAGCAAGATGAAAAAGGTGAAAATAAATGTGCCAACGGTCGAGATCAATAGTTCCAACAGGGTTTTGTGCAAATTCTGCTGTTTCTGAGCTTTCTGCAGGGAGTTCAATTTCATCAGGTCGATCGAACTTATTTTCAAATTCTTGCTGATTATCCTCTCATTCTTAAGGACTTTTCCAATTGTAAGTGGAACTTTCTCTCTTGCTTTCTGCGCTTCCAGTCGAGTCATATCCTGGTCAATAACAATATTTTCCAGTAAGATCAAGCCGGATAATTCCTGAGCAACGCTTTTTTTATCCACTTTATTGAATTTTGCCAGGAGTTTATCTTTGGCTTCTGAAAGTGAATATAACCTGGAAAGGGAATATTCTGTAATCCTATTACCCCGGATTATTTTTATTTTCTGATCCGTATAACTGGATGGATATATACCAATATTGAAGATCCGGTTGTATTCCTCGGTCAGGATATTATATAACTGGTTACGCTTTTCATTGTTAAGTAAATATTTTATGCTTGTAGATGAAAGTTGATATCCATTTTTTTTCAGTTTTTGGTCAATTGTTTCAAGTGTATCTGCTATTACAAATTCCAGGAATTGCTGCATGATAAAATCCAGGTTTTTCTGCGCATTGAATTTTAGATCTTCCGACACTTTGTAGATCGGTTTGACTTTTGCTACCTCTGCATCCTGTTCTTTCTGGAGCATTTCTTCGCTTTTATAAATAGCGAATTCGAAAGGTGCAGTAATATCCTTATCTGCGATCTGACCTAGAGTAAGGTTATATCGGAAGGGAATGAACCTGTAAGGACTGACAATGAAATATAATATTGATATAATAAGAGATATCAGGAGAAGAAGGGTTAAACGGGAGCGGTTGCTTTCCCTTTCTCTTGCAGAAGCAAACAAAGCCCCCCTGAAAAAGGGAGGCTTTGTAGGTTTATTACTTTTTTTAATCCCTTGGTATTTCAAAGATCTGGTTGGGATATATTAAGTCAGGATCTTTTATCTGATCCTGATTGGCACGATAAATTTGCGGCCACTTTACTGCATTACCGTATACTTCAGGATAGGAAGCGATCTTCCAGAGGCATTCGTCTTTGTAAACCTTCCAGGTATTGGGTAATCCTCTCGGTATTTTCAGGACCTGATCAGGATAAATAAGATTAGGATCGCTGATTCGATCTTTATTGGCTCTGTAAATGATAGGCCATTTACTCCAATCGTTATAAATAAAACTGTATCCGGAAATTTTTGAGAGATAATCTCCTCTAACTATTGTATAAGTATCTTCATAGTATTTTGGTCTGGCTGCCTCAAGACTCATCTGCAAATTGGCAAACTTGTTATCAAGATCAGAAAAATCGTCTCTGAAGTCCGGAACTTTCGCATAGGGAGTTTCTCTGTATTCATTGTATTCATCAACTAATTCCATAATGGATTTCTTAGTTTTCCATAATTCTTTGTCAGACAGAGTATTCCAATCATCGATCTTACCATTGAAAAAGTTGATCCTATCCTCAATAGCAGGGAA
>JAUVIJ010000110.1 GCA_030592835.1 Candidatus Cloacimonadota bacterium
CAGAAAAAATGAAAGAGTTTAGTAAAACTTACGAAGATATCTACAAAGTGGTAAAACAAATACCGAGAGGGAAAGTTGCCACCTACGGTCAGATCGCCAGGATCGCTGGTTATCTCCGGCAGGCAAGAATGGTGGGCTACGCTATGAATTCACTGCCCGAAGATCATGATGTACCCTGGCAGAGAGTGATCAATGCCAAAGGTGAGATCAGCAAAAGAGGTGACCCTGGCTGGGAAGAATATCAACGTTCTCTCTTAGAAGCCGAAGGGATCATCTTCGATAAAAATGGCAGGGTCGACCTAGATATCTTTCGCTGGGACATTTAGTATTATCGGAAAGGAATAATTCTATGTTAAACAAAATCAATCCCACTTCAACAAAAGCCTGGAAAGAACTTTCCCGGCATTATCAGACAATGAAAGCCATTTATCTAAAAGACCTCTTTGAAAAAGATCCGGAAAGATTTTCCAGATTTTCCTGTCAGTTCGAAGATATCCTGATCGATTATTCTAAAAATCTGATCACAGAAGAGACTATTTCGCTTCTGATGAACCTGGCAGAAGAAATCAATCTCAAGGATGCAATCGAAAGGATGTTCACCGGTGAAAAAATCAACGAAACAGAGAATAGAGAAGTTTTACACACAGCCCTGAGAGATCCGGCGGGAAATTCAATATATATAGATGATAAAGATATCAAAATCGATATACAAAGAGTATTGAACCAGATGAGAATTTTTACGGAAAATGTGTCGTCCGGAGATTGGAAAGGTTATACTGGCAAAAGGATCAGGGATATTATCAATATCGGGATCGGGGGATCAGATCTGGGTCCTGTGATGGTAACAGAAGCACTCAAACCTTACTGGCAATCCGGGATCACTCCCCATTTCGTTTCCAATGTCGACAGCACTCATATTATCGAAACCCTCAAAGATCTTGATCCTGAAACAACTTTATTCATTATTGCTTCAAAAACTTTTACAACTCAGGAAACGATGACTAACGCACTTACAGCCAGAAATTGGTTCCTTGAAAAAGCACATGATAAAGAATTTATTAAACAGCATTTTGTAGCTGTGTCTACTAACCGAAAAGAAGTAATAAAATTCGGTATAGATACGGAAAATATGTTCGGATTCTGGGATTGGGTCGGAGGTCGTTTTTCTTTGTGGTCGGCAATAGGACTTTCCACTGCCTGTACTATCGGTTTTGATAATTTCCAAAAATTACTAGATGGTGCTCATGTTATGGATGAACACTTCAGGAATACTCCATTTACCGATAATATACCGGTCATTCTGGCATTGATCAGTATCTGGTATCTGAATTTTTTCGGTGCTAATACAGAAGCAGTTCTGCCTTATGATCAATACCTGCATCGATTCCCTGCTTACTTGCAACAGGCAAACATGGAAAGTAATGGAAAAAGTGTGGATAGGAACGGTGATCCGATCAATTATCAGACTGGGCCTGTCATCTGGGGTGAACCCGGGACCAATGGACAGCACTCTTTCTATCAACTAATCCATCAGGGAAAAATCATGATTCCCTGTGATTTCCTGGCGCCTGCTTTAAGCCATAATCCTATTGGAGATCATCATCAGATATTACTCGCCAATTTCCTTGCCCAGAGTGAAGCTCTAATGATGGGTAAAACGATTAAAGAAGTAACAAAAGAATTAGAAGAATCCGGCTTAAGTCAGGAAAAGGTAAAGAAAATCCTGCCATACAAAGTTTTCCCCGGAAATAGACCGTCGAATTCTCTTTTATATCGAAAGCTCACACCCCGAACCCTGGGCAGTTTGATAGCCCTGTATGAGCATAAGATCTTTGTTCAGGGAATAATCTGGAATATTTACAGCTTTGATCAATGGGGGGTTGAATTGGGAAAACAACTGGCGAAAAAGATCCTGCCGGTGTTGAAAGATGATAATAAGATATCATCCCACGATGCTTCGACAAATGGGTTGATAAACACTTATAAGGAAATGAGAAAATGAATAATCAAAATGTGATCTGCGAACTTGTGTGTGTAACTTATGACATTGGTCCCAGTCTTTCACCCTTTGTTGCCCGGGTAGTAAAAATAATCTAAGAAGATAAGAAGGTGAAACATTTACTCACACCCATGGGTTCGGTTATTGAAGGTGACTGGGATGACATAATGGCACTTGTTGACAGGATATTCAAGACATTTTTATCCGAGTTCGAACGATTGGGAATTACCCTGAAAATCGATTATCGCCGAAGCAAAAAGGATCGCATTAAAGGAAAAGTCGCTTCCGTTGAGGAAAAATTAACGTATTAATATGATATACAATAACAGCCAGAAAAGGGTTTACGGTGATTATGTGTATTTCATCACCTGCGATGTACAGGATAAAATTGCATTTTTCGAAGAAGTAATATTCTGTGAATTGTGGGTCGAGGAATTGAAATTGGCAAAAGAAATAAAACAATTTAATCTTTATGAATTTTGTTTGAATTATGATCATTTTCATATTCTGATCAAACCGGATAATAAAATTGCAAATTATTCACATATTATGCATTTTTTTAAAAGGCACACATCAAGGAATGTAAATATTATTTTGGGATATAACTAAATTGATTTGGACAAAATGATCACTTCCGAAGGCGATGTTTGCCAACGTCGCATTCAAGATGACAACGACACGACGACCGAAAGCGACGATGCGTATCGTTGCCTTCAACGGAAATTTGATATAATAAAAAAAATATCGGCAAAAATACGTTGCAAAATTCGGGAATGATTGCCAACATCCAAAATTCAAATGATTCAAATTTTATCTAACATTCATCTGTCGATATTACACATACCAATATTAGACATTATACTATTATAAATTATAATATTATTATTGACAGTAATTAGAGAGATAATTTCTTTGGCAGGGTTTTAAGGAGGATGTATGTCTAAATCTGATATGATAGTATTAGGATTTCTGAATATTAAGCCCATGTATGGTTATGAGATCGTCCAGTTTATAAAACACCGGAAATTTGATGTCTGGGCGGTGATAAAAATGCCGTCAATATATAAAGCTTTAACCCGTTTAAAAGAAAGAAGCTATATCTCGGGTGAACAGGTCACAGAAGGCAATAATCCAACCAGAACTGTATATTCTATAACAAAAGAAGGTACTGTTTATTTTCGTAAAACCCTGAAGCATTTCCTGGGAGACGTAAATGCTTTATCACAGGACTTCTGGTTAACTATCTCATTCATTTATAAGAATATAGAAAAGGAATTTCTTTTAGATATCATTAATAACAGAATAAAATTGCTGGAAAATCATGTGATGTCCCACATCGAAAAATTTGAAACAATGAAAAAACAACGAATTAGTCAGGAAATTCCCTTTTATGTAGATATTCTGATGGAAATCGGGGGTAAGATCCATGAAGTCGAGTTAGAAGGCATGAAGGCATTAAAAAAAGGAATATTAGATAAAAAGAACCTGGATATATTCATCCCTGAGGAGGAAAATTGAAAAGTACCTTCTTTTTAGTTATTCTGGTCATAGCAGTTTGTTTTTTAACAGCAGAAACAATTTCACTATCTGAGGCCAGGGAATTAGCTTTGAAAAACAATCTGGATCTGCTGGCTTCTTCACATTCACTGAAAGCAGCCCGGTGGGATGTATGGAATGCCGCCTCAGGAATGTTGCCTTCCTTAAAAATGGATGCCAGTTATACTGAATTCAAACCGGATTTCATGAATGCCGATGAGCAACGTTCTTTCGGTTATAGCATCTCACAGCCTATTTTCAACGGAGGCGGCATCTGGCTGGGATACAGGATTAAGAACGATTTGGCTAAAATAGCTTCAGCTTCTTTCACAAACCGGAAACTGGCAACGATAGCCAATATCGAGTCAAAATATTTTAATGTCCTGGAAAATCAGGATTTTCTTGTGACCGCCCGGACGGATCTGCAATCATCTGAATTAAATCTGGAAATAGCAGAAGCCAGGTATGAAACGGGAACCCTGTCTCGTGCCGATCTATTGCAAATGCAATCTCTGAATGCATCCAAAGAAGTTACAATGATTCAACTGGAAAATTTTTACAAAATCAGTCGTATCGATCTAGCTAATTTCCTCCAGATCGAAACAGATTATATCCTGGAAGATATCACCTTTGATTATCATGCTGATTTAATTGAGAAATTACAAAATCTGTCTCCTGGTAGTGTCGATAACATCATTAATGATTTCATAGAGATCGGTTCTGAAACAAATCCAAATCTCCTGATCTCGGAACATTCCAAATCTATGAACAGTAAATCACACTTGATATCTGCCGGAAATTTTCTTCCTTCTCTAAATCTGTCCTATTCACACACTTGGGATAAATATAACTATCAGGAGGAATATGAAGATTCCGAAAGGCTCATGTTGATAGCATCAGTTCCCCTTTTTCCAATCATTGATAATGTATCGGCTTTCAGCAAGGCACGTCACGAATTGAAGAAATCCACTTATGAATATAATTCTACCTTGGACGGAATCAAGCTTGGAACACAAAGTTCCGTTTATAATCTTTTAACTGCCGCTAAAAGTGTCAGTGCTGCAAAGATTGCTCTGAATTATGCCCGAGAAACTTATCAACAGATGGAAGAAAGGTTCAAGAATAATCTGATCTCGACCAGTGAGCTTCTCGATGTAGAAGTTCTCTTAACAAGTTCAAAGAATCAATTTACCAGGAGCTTTTTTGATCTACTCAGAGCTCGTTCCGTTTTACTTCAGAATCTGGGTTCTGAAGATGATTACTTGATAATAAGTATAATCGATGAATATTTTGAGGAGGAATAATGTCCGTTAGGAATATTTTTATAATTGGTGCTCTTGCAATCCTGCTCATCAACTGCGGAGGTCAAAGCGGTAGTAAGAAAGTTGGTGAACAGATCGAAAAATCCTTCCCGGTAATAATCCAGTCGATCCAACCCCGGGATTTGAAGGAATATATTAGGATCTCTGGAAAACTAGAAGGTTGGATCGATATTGTTATGACCAGTGAAACCAGTGGAAAGATCATAAAATTGAATAAACATCTGGGTGACTGGGTAGAAAAGGGAGAGGAAATCGGAAGCGTTGATAATCTTGATTATGAGATTCGTCTGCAACAGGCGGAGGCTTCTCTTCTGGCTACCGAAGTGGCTTATGAATCAGCAGAGCTCCAGATGCAATCCTCAGAAAGACTATACAGGGAGAATAAGATCTCTCAAGTCGAATGGTCTCAAGCCAGGAGCAATCTAAAAAATGCTCTTTCCAGCTATAATGGTGCAAAAGCAGGATTGGAACAGGCTAAGAAGGCATTAGATAACTCCCGGTTCGTCTCTCCTGTATCAGGATATATAGCTGATCTGCCAATTAAGATAGGTGAAATGTTGACTATGGGATCTCCGATATGCAGCATTGTAGATTCTAATAAGTTAATAATAAAAACCGGTGTCGGTGAATCCAGTATTAAAAAACTTCATAAAGGTCAAAAAGTCCTTATAAGTTATAGCAATATTAATGATGACTTTATTGGTACAATCAGTGGGATTGGAATACGACCCCTGAAAAATTCCGCCATGTATCCAGTTGAGATTGAATTGCCTAACAAAAATAATCAGCTTCTGCCGGGAATGGTGGTAGAAGCCAGAATATTAAGTAATATTTACGGAAATGTTATCTATACTTCATTGAATAATATCATACAGGAATATGATAATTATTTTGTTTTCACAATTACTCCCGATAGTACTTCTGTTAAAAAACAGGTACTGTTGGGAGAAGAAGTAGGTGAAAATGTTATTATAACTTCCGGAGTTGATTTTGGTGAAGATCTTGTTATCGAAGGCATGGAGAATCTTGAAGATGGCTTTAAGGTTAATATAAGAATACCTGCCGTCGAATAAAAGGAGTCGAAATGTCTATAATAAAATTCTCCGTGAAAAATTCACCCCTTGTGAACATGATCATGATAATTGTGTTTATTGTCGGAATTTTTACCTTAAGAGATATTCCGAAAGAATCTATGCCTGCTGTTGATTTTGGTTCTTTTATTATTGTTGCATTTTACCAGGGGGTTTCACCAGCAGAAATTGAAACTCTTATCGTAAAAAAGATCGAGGATGAAATTTCGGATATACAGGATATAAATTTTATCTCTTCTACAGCCCAGGAAGGAAGAGCTGTAATATACATCGAGTTCGAGCCTGATGCAGATATCGACAAAGCCCAGAATGATTTAAATACGGAACTCGAAAAGGTTAAAGACCTTCCTGATGATGCGGAAGATCCCTGGCTTCTCAGACTCAACATGAGAGAAATTGCAGAAATTTGTGACGTCGTTCTGGCGGGGGATTTTTCCGGAAATACGATGCGGGTAATAGCTGAAAATATGCGTGATGGAATGCTTAATCTCCCCTATATATCAAAAGTTGAAATTCGCGGAAGTAGAGACAGGGAAATCTGGGTTGAAGGTGATGCTGTAAAACTTAATGAACATGGTTTAACTCTGGAAGATATAAGTACAGCTATAAAAATGCGAAATATGAATATGCCGGGTGGTACTGTGAAATTCGGGAAAGCCGAATTTATTGTTCGCTCAGTCGGAGAATTTAGCAATACCCGAGAAATTGAAGAACTTGTGATTCGTATGGATGAAAATGGTCGCGC
>JAUVIJ010000193.1 GCA_030592835.1 Candidatus Cloacimonadota bacterium
GAAGCTTATATGTTCATCAAGGAAATTGTCAGCAAAGGTGAGACCGTACTATTTGTCGGAACGAAAAAACAGGCGAAGGAAGCTATTGAAAAAGCAGCATTGAAAAGCGCTTCTTTTTATATCAGTAACCGCTGGTATGGCGGAATGCTGACAAATATGAAAACTATCAGGCAATCCATAGAAAAACTGGATCATTATGAACAGATCGTCGAAGATGGTACGATCAATAGTTTCACCAAGTTGGAAGCCTCCAAAATGAGACGTAGATACGATAAGATCAACAATGCTCTGCAGGGAATCAGGGAGATGGATAAGTTACCGGGAGCAGTTTTCATTGTTGATATCAGAAAAGAAAGCATTGCCTTAAACGAAGCCCGTAAACTTGGAATTCCTGTTGTAGCGATGGTCGATACCAATTGCGATCCTGATCTTGTGGATTATGTCATACCCGCCAATGATGATGCTATCAGGGCAATTGTATTGATTGCGGATATTGCTGCCAATGCAGTTATTGAAGGTCGCCAGATCATGATGGAGGGTGCGGAGGAAGAAACTTCTACTCCGGAAGAATCTGCGGAAACAGATGAAAAAGTAAAAGAAGAAGTTATAAAACCCGAGGTAAAGAAGGAAGAAAAGCCGGCTAAGCCTGAGAAAACAGAAAAAAAAGAACCCGAGAAAAAAGAAGCTAAAAAACCAAAGAAAACTAAAGTTGAAGCAGAAAAATAAAAATTAATTTTAACAGATTTTATAGTAACAGGAGATAAATGATGAGTATTACAGCAAAGCAAGTAATGGAATTGAGAAATCGAACCGGTGCAGGTATGATGGATTGTAAAAAAGCATTACTTGAAACCAGTGGTGATATTGAAAAAGGTATCGTGTATCTGAGAGAAAAAGGTATCAGTAAAGCTGCAAAAAAAGCTTCTCGAATTGCCGCTCAGGGATCTATTTTCGCTATAGTGAGTGATGATTTCAAGACGGGCGCTTTACTGGAATTTAATTCTGAAACTGATTTTGTTGCTAAAAATCAAGACTTCCAGGATCTGGGAAAGGCGATGGTGAGTTTGATCCTTAATAATGATATCTCATCGATTGATGAATTGAAGAAGATGGAAATAGCTGGTAAGACTGTTGCCGAGAGCACAATTGCATTAATCGCCAGGATCGGTGAGAATATGAATGTTCGAAGGTTCAAGAAAGAGAGCTCCGGTGGATTCATCATCTCCTATATCCATATGGATGGTAAAATCGGTGTTCTTCTTAATCTCGAAGGTGAGAAGACCGATGATAATTTGATCAAGGCAAAAGATATAGCCATGCAGATAGCAGCCATGGATCCTGCCCATCTCGATAGATCTGATGTTACGGAAGAAGATCTAAATAAAGAGAAAGCAATACTCAGGGCTCAATTGCTGGAAGAAGGTAAACCGGAGCAGATCATCGATAAGATCCTGATCGGTAAAATGAACAAATTCTATGAAGAGAATTGTTTGTTACAGCAGAAATTTGTAAAAGATGATAAAATGACTGTAACAGATTATCTGCAGGGATTAATAGTATCCTCATATTCCAGGTTCAGACTTGGAGAAGGCATCGCAAAAAAGGAAGAAGATTTTGCTGCCGAAGTAGCAGCTCAAATGGGGAAATAACAAATTTTTTAGGAAGATAGAATGAGTAAAAATTATCGTCCGGAGAAAATTCACAAGATTATATTTAAGATCAGCGGTGAGATCATTGGAGGAAAGCGGGGTACCGTTATCGATATCGATGCTGTAAATAATCTCGTCGATGAATTGATCTCGGTAATATATCTTGGTTACAGCCTGGGAGTGGTTCTTGGAGGTGGAAATATCTTTCGCGGAGCCTCAGAAACAGGAAAACTTTTAAATAGATTCACTGCAGATAATGTAGGTATGCTAGCTACGATCCAGAATGCTCTGATCATGAGAGATATCCTCATGAAAAAGAATTATATGGCTGAGATCTTTTCAGCGATCCAGATCGATAAAATAGCTAAATTCTATACTCCAAATAGAGCCGAAACATCTCTGAACGAAGGAAGTGTCTGTTTTTTCTGTGCCGGTACCGGCAATCCGTTTTTCACTACGGATACTGCTGCCGTATTGAGAGCGATCGAGCTTAATGCCGATATCGTTTTGAAGGGTACGAAAGTAAAGGGTGTTTATTCTGCAGATCCAATGAAAGATGATAAGGCTGAGTTCATCCGGAATATCAGTTTTGATGAATTGCTGATAAAAAAACTGACCGTTATGGATATGACTGCTTTTTCTCTGGCCAGAGATTATAATATGCCGATCAAAATATTTAACATCACGAAGAAAGGTAACATGAAAGAAGCTATTCTCAACAGCAGGATTGGAACCTATGTTCATCCATAGGAGATAAAATGGAAGAACTCTTACTTGAAATAGAAGAAAAAATGGAATCTGCTTTCAAAGCCCTGATGCAGAAATATTCCCGGGCACGAACCGGCAGGGCTAATACTGCTGCATTAGAAGATATCCATGTAGATTACTACGGTCAATCTACTCCAATAAAACAACTTTGCAACATCTCCATTCCGGAACCAAGATTAATCGTTATTCAACCCTGGGATAAGTCCATATTACCTGAAATTGAGAAGTCGGTCCTGTCATCAAATATTGGCGTTACTCCGGAAAGTGACGGGAACGTGATCAGACTCCCTTTTCAACCTTTAACGGAAGAAACACGGAAAGATATAGTAAAACAAATAAGAAAAATGTCTGAAGATGCCAAAGTCGAAATTCGCAACATCCGAAGAACAGGTAACGACTCATCCAAAAAAATGGAAAAAGACGGATCGATCAGTGAAGATGACTACAAAAAACAATTGAAAGACATTCAGGATCTTACTGATGAATGGATCGAAAAAATTTCCGAAGCCACCTGGGGTAAAGAAAAAGAGATCATGGAAGTATAATTGTAATGGTTGAAAAATTGAAACTGACTTATATCATTACATCCGAATGTGTGAAATGCGGTATCTGTATCGATGCCTGTCCTACTTCCGCAATCATCGAGGGAGAGGATCAATACATCATAACCGAAACCTGTATCAGTTGTGGTAAATGTTTAGAGAATTGTCCGATCGAAGCAATAAAGTTGATCAACAGGACAAATTCGAAAACTGCCGAATAAATTTCATGCGTTTTTCCCGAATCCTTTTACATTCTTTCTTTTAAATCCGTAAACTGTTATCAAACCATAGATGAAACCCATGCCATAGGCAACAACCTGACTCGTGAAGGTAATCATCGACATTAACCCGACTTTACAGCTCTTATATTTAATAGTAGATTGAAAAAATGCTGCAATCTCCAGAAGAACTGCAAAACACAAAAATAATCCTAAAAACAGTTTGAATCCATAAAATACGAAAAGAAAAATTGAGATCATTAAGACGACAATAACCAATGACGGAAATGTATGGATCGGTTTTAATAGGCTTCCATCTATTTTCCCCAGGTTAATTCTGGCAACTCCCCAGTTAAAGATCTGTTTGAAAAATTTCTTTAATGAAGTCCGTCTTTTATGATACACATAGACATCTGATAGGTATTTCACCCTGTACCCGGCTTTGTAAATTCTATTTGAGAATTCCAGATCCTGCCCATGCCTGAGATCATTCATCCCTGATATATTGGCGAAAACTTCCTGTCGAATCCCCATGTTAAAACTACGCGGGTAATATCGTGATATTTTTTTTCTGTCTGTCCCCCGGGTTCCTCCGGTACCAATAAAGGAAGTCATGCTGTAATCTATTGCTTTAAGAA
>JAUVIJ010000013.1 GCA_030592835.1 Candidatus Cloacimonadota bacterium
AGTGACAGGATAAATATTGGTGTCTGTAGAAACCAGCACAAATCCTGCAGGAGACAGGTTGAATATATAAGCCAACTTTTGTTTCTTCAGGTTCTTGATTTCAATCACATTAACGATGGAAAATTCAGTGTTTTTTTGTTTTAATCGTAGATGAAAATCAGCTACATTTCTTGCAGTTTTTTTATTTACAGGGGTTGAATTAAGAAAATTTATGCTAATTAAGGTTAAAATTAATAAAACATATTTAAGAAATCTCACTTGAGATAACCCTCCAATTATATTTACTGCATAAATTTACTTGCAATACAACGATGTCAATAGAAATTAAGATTTTAATGCTTTATCATGGTATATTCTTATAACAGTTTAAGAAATTATACGTCGTCCATCAACATTGAAATTAAGTCTGATAATAAGATAATAAATAGCACAATTTGATAACCTGAAAAATCGAATTTGAATATAATTTTATTGGTTGACTTAAATATGGCAAAAACATTTTTTGATTGAAAATTTCAGTAAATATTTTCAGGGAGCAATTATGAAAAAATTTAAAAAAGTAACTATGGATGGAAACACAGCAGCCTCATATGTTGCATATGCTTTTAGTGAAGTTGCTGCAATATATCCGATTACTCCGTCATCACCAATGGGTGAAATGGCTGATGTATGGGCTGCCAATAGAAAAAAAAATATCTATGGTCAAGTTGTTGATGTTATCGAAATGCAATCTGAAGCCGGAGCAGCAGGAGCTGTACATGGTTCTTTATCCGGAGGCGCTTTCACTACTACTTTTACTGCATCACAAGGATTGATGTTAATGCTCCCTAATATGCATAAAATTGCAGGTGAATTACTACCGACTGTTTTTCATGTAACAGCACGTTCTCTTGCTGTTCAATCACTGTCTATTTTTGGAGATCATTCTGATGTCATGTCTGCAAGAAATACAGGTTTTGCCTTAATGGCTGAAGGTTCAATCCAGGAAATCATCGATCTTGCTGTGGTTTCCCATCTTGCAACCATGAAAGCTAAGATTCCTTTCCTGAATTTTTTCGACGGTTTCCGAAATTCTCATGAAATACAGAAAATCGAGCTTATAGATTACGATACGATGAGAGAACTCGTCGACATGAAATATGTGGAAGATTTTCGAAAAAGAGCAATGAATCCGGAAAATCCAATGGTTAAAGTAGGTGCCCAAAACCCGGATGTTTATTTCCAGGGTAGAGAAACAGTAAATAACTATTACGATGCAATACCTGGGATCGTTCAAGAATACATGGACAAAGTAACTCAGATAACCGGTAGAAAATATCACCTCTTCGATTATATCGGACATCCGGAAGCTGAAAAAGTAATAATCGCAATGGGGAGTGGTATCGAAACTATCGAAGAAACAATAAACTATCTTAACTCGAAAGGTGGGGAAAAGCTGGGTCTAATAAAAGTCAGATTGTACAGACCATTTGCTGTTGAAGCTTTCCGAAAAACATTACCCAAATCAGTTAAAAAAATAGCTGTCCTGGATAGAACTAAAGAATGTGGTTCCATCGGCGAACCTCTCTATCTGGATATTGTTGCCGCCCTTAAAGATATGAAGGATATTAAAATTATCGGAGGTAGATACGGTCTCTCTTCCAAAGAATTCACTCCTTCGATGATCAAAGCTGTTTATGACCATTTAGACGGAAAATGTTCACATGATTTTACTGTAGGAATTAATGATGATGTCTCGGGGAAATCGATCGAGATTAAAACCCATATAGACTCAGTTCCCGAAGGAACTATAAACTGTAAATTCTGGGGACTTGGTTCAGACGGTACTGTCGGTGCAAACAAAAATTCGATAAAGATCATCGGTGATAATACTGACATGTATGCACAAGGATACTTTCAGTATGATTCTAAAAAATCCGGTGGTATTACCCGCAGTCATCTTCGCTTCGGAAAAGAAAAGATACAATCGGAATATCTTGTTGAAAATGCAGATTTTATCGGTTGCCACAACCAGTCTTTTATCGGACGTTATGATATTCTGGAAGGTATTAAGGAAGGAGGAGTTTTCCTGCTCAATTCAATATGGGACAGCGCCGATGTATTTGAAAATTTAACTCTGGATATGCAGAAAACAATAATTGATAAAAATATTAAACTCTATAATATAAATGCTTTGAAAATAGCCACCGATGTTGGTCTGGGGAACAGAATTAATACTGTTATGCAAACAGCTTTCTTCCTTATTACCGGTGTTCTGGATAGAAAAAAAGCCTTGGAAATGATTAAAAAAGCAATTGAAAAAACCTTCCTTAAAAAAGGTCAGGAAATTATCTCCATGAACTGGAACGCCGTCGATAAAACTAATGAAGCCCTGATCGAAATAACAGTCCCTGAATTACTACCTGAAAAGCATACGAAATCGAAAAAATTGATTCCTGATAATGCCGATAATTTCACTAAAAATATCATAGAAAGGATCATGAGAGAAAAAGGTGATGATATCCCGGTATCAGCAATGCCTTTAGATGGTTTTGTCCCTACTGGAACTACCAGACTGGAAAAAAGGGGTGTAGCTCCAAGTGTTCCTCATTGGATCCCCGAAAATTGTATTCAGTGTAATCAATGTTCACTGATATGCCCTCACGCAGCTATCAGACCAAAATTAATATAAGAGAAATACCTTAAAAACGCACCGGATACTTTCACAACCATCCCTGCATTTGGGAAAGATAAGGATAATTACAGGTATAAGATCCAGGTTTATATCGAAGATTGCCAGGGTTGTCTGAATTGTGTATTGGAATGTCCGAAATCTGCTCTTGAAATGAAAACTTTAGTGATAGAACGTGCTGCAGGAGAAGTAGAAAATACTGATTTCTTCAATTCACTGCCTGAAGATGTTTTGGGTAGTAATTCTGAAACCACCGTTAAGGGAAGTCAGTTCAAACAGCCATTAATAGAATTTTCCGGAGCCTGTGCCGGTTGCGGAGAAACTCCCTATGTTAAATTAATAACCCAATTATTCGGTGATAGAATGATGATTGCCAATGCAACCGGTTGTTCCTCAATCTGGGGTGGAACCTTCCCGACAATACCTTATTGTAAAAACAAAGATGGACACGGTCCGACCTGGGCTAATTCCCTGTTTGAAGATAATGCGGAATATGGATTTGGAATGAGACTGGCTGTCAAAGCAAATCGCTACCAATTGAAAAATAGTGTTCAACTCCTACTGGATACGGGAACTGATGCTAAACTAACTGAGCTATTAAACATTGCCCTTGATAACTGGGATTCAACAGATAAAGAAGCTAAAGAAAATAGTAAGAATATTCAAGATATACTACCCGAAGTATTAGAAAAAGCAGACAATAGAACTGTAAATCACATTCGTAAGATCATCGAACTTAAAAGTTATTTCATAAATAAATCTGTTTGGGCTTTTGGTGGGGACGGTTGGGCATATGATATTGGCTATGGTGGTCTTGATCATGTTATGGCAACAGGAAGGAATATGAACATCCTCGTTTTGGATACGGAAGTTTATTCAAATACCGGAGGTCAGGCATCAAAAGCTACGCCGCTTGGATCAGTAGCTAAGTTTGCTGAATCCGGGAAAAATACTGTCAAAAAAGACATGGGTATGATGTTGATGACTTACGGATATGTTTATATTGCGTCAATATCCATGGGCGCAAACAAAAACCAGGCATTGAAAGCGATCAGGGAAGCTGAAGCTTATAATGGACCTTCGATCATTATGGCTTATGCGCCTTGTATCAACCATGGTTTCAATATGGCTTATACGCAGAAAGAAGAGAAAAAAGCTGTTGATTCAGGATATTGGCTACTATATCGCTATAATCCCGATCTGGAAAAAGAAGGAAAGAATCCCCTGATATTGGATTCCAAAGAACCTACGATTCCAGTTACCGATTTCTTAAAAGGTGAAAGGAGATATACCTCTCTGGAAAGAACTTTCCCCGAAAAAGTCAAGAACTTCAGATCTAGATTTACCGATTATGCAAAAAAACGGTATGAATTATACAGTTCTATGGCGGATAAATAAACGTAATTGGCTCTTAAATAATGGATTATATGCCTCTTAGAAAAGATCCTCTTTAATCGAAGGGGATCTTTTTTTAAAATCGGATAAAAATGAATAAACTTAAATCGGTAAATTCAGGAAATAATAAAATTAAAAAGTATTATATTTTTTTCTTCCTGATTATTACATTACTAATCGTATATGTACAGATTACCAGTCATGAATTTGTTTGGGATGATGATGTCCATATTACTGAAAATGCTTATGATCTGAATAATGATGATTCCTCCATACTGAAATATTGGAGACTTGATCCAAGATTACTTTATAGCCCGGTAACCTATACTTTCTGGAATTTACTCAAACGTTTCAGTATAATGCTGTCAGGTGGGATTGAGCCACTGTATCTCCATATTTTCAGTATTATCCTGCATCTGTTTAATGTGCTTCTAATATATAAGATCATCCTGCGTATATTCCATTCCAGAACATCAGCATTCTGGGGATGTCTTCTTTTCGGACTGCATCCACTCCAGGTGGAAGCAGTTGCCTGGGCTTCAGCTCAAAGAACTCTCCTGATGACTTTTTTTGGGCTTCTCAGCATCCTCAATTTCTTGAAATTCTCGCAATTCGAGAGAAAAAAGACTTTTTTCTATTTCTTAAGTCTGGGATTTTTTTTCCTTTCAAATTTTGCTAAACCGGCTGCTGTTGTTATTCCCTTCATTATTTTTATTATTCTATATAATACTAAATACCCGAATTTCAGAAGATCAATCATACTTCTCGTTCCTTTTATCCTCATTTCTCTGATTCAGGTAATTATCTCACTCAGTCTGGGAGATCCGGTCCTGAATGAAGTAAAACCTTTATGGTCACGTCTGTTTATTATCTCGGATACTATTAATTTCTACCTTCTCAAATTACTATTTCCTTTCAAATTGTCATCATATTATGGAAGAACTCCAACTGTGATCATGAATACAAGTTGGTTTTATCTATCCTCACTTATACCTTTTTCAATCTTGTCCCTCCTGATAATTTTCCGAAAGAAGTTACGATATCCAATTATGGGATTTTCAATTTTCATTATCGGGATTCTTCCTGTATCCGGATTGATTACCTTTGAAGGACAGAACTGGAATACTGTAGCTGACAGATATATTTATTTACCAATGTTGGGATTTGGTATATTATTTGCATATCTATACAAAAAGTATCATTTCAAATTCAAGTTTATTCTTTTCTCAGGAATATGTCTTTTCTGGGGAATGTGGTCAGGTTTAAAACAGGTTCCTGTTTGGCAGAACGATTATACATTGTGGAGTCATACTGCCAGTTGTTATTCTGACGAATTGATTCCACATAATAGAATAGCTGTCTGGTTTTATCATCATCAGAATTACAAAAAAGCGATTGGGGAATTCAACAAAGCAATTGAGATAAATCCCCTTCATTTTCAATCACTTTATGGTAGAGCATTAGCATTGACAGGTGCAGGAAGATTTCCAGAGGCAATTGAAGATTATAACATGGTTATCAATACAGACCCTGATGATACAACGGCATTATATAATCGTGCGCTGCTCCATATTAGGACAGGTTCCTACGAAAAAGCTCTTGCTGATCTTACAAATGTCATTAAATTGAATAGTAATGATGCCGAAGCATTGTATAACCGAGCTGCAGTCTTATATCAATTAGGTAAATATAATGATGCTTATGCAGATCTTCTAGAATACAGGAAATTAGGAAAAGAAGTGCCCGTAGAATTTCTAAACAATATTAAATTAAGGTTAAAAGAATTGAATTATTAGAAAGAAGGAAGAAATGAACATTACATCCATTGGAACAATTTATACACCTTTCAAAACAACGAAAGGAACTCCAATCCAACCAATTGCCGGATCTGATATTGAAGGCAGAATAGAGATCTTTCCCGAATTTAAAAAAGGTTTGAAAGCCTTAGATGGGTTCTCAAATATTTTCCTGATATACCAGTTCCATTTATCAAATAATTATTCCCTTGAAGTGATTCCTTTTCTGGATAATAAAAAACGGGGTGTTTTTGCGACACGTGCTCCTTCACGTCCCAACAATATTGGAATTTCAATTGTAATGTTAATTTCTATATAGGATACTGTTCTCATAGTAAAAAATATTGATATTATTGATGGAACACCCTTAATTGATATCAAACCCTTCGTTCCTGAATTTGATTGTTTCGATCTCAGGGAAACTGACAGATATGGATGGTTGGATTCTTACAAGAATAAAGCTTTTAAAACCAAGTCAGATAATAGATTTTCAGAGGATTAACTGATGGGAATAAATAAATGGGCAAAGTAAAGATCTTATCCGAAGAAGTGGCAAATCGAATTGCAGCTGGTGAAGTAATAGAACGCCCAGTCTCGATAGTTAAGGAATTGGTCGAAAATGCTATCGATGCTAAAGCAGATAAAATAATAGTGACTATTGAGAATGGTGGGAAAAAATTAATTCAGGTCATAGACAACGGTCTGGGAATGTCAGAAGATGATGCTTTACAGGCTTTTGAACGACACGCCACCAGTAAGATCAGAACTATAGATGATATTTTTAATATCTCTACGCTCGGTTTTAGAGGGGAAGCACTTTCCAGTATAGCTTCGATCAGCCGTTTGATCCTTACAACCAGAGATGCTGGCAGTGAACTGGCTTCCCGGGTTGAATTCATTTCCGGAAAATTAATGGATTTCACCAAAACGTCAGCTAAAATTGGAACCAGTATAATAGTGACAAAACTCTTTACCAATGTACCTGCCAGGAAAAAATTCCTGAAGTCAGATCAAGTCGAATTGAGACATATTTTGAATTATGTTCATTATCAATCTATTCTGCATCCGGATATTCACTTTATTTTCAGATCAAACAATGTTGAAAAATTGAACTATCCGATTGTTGAGAGTGTGGAAAAAAGATTGATAGCAGTTTTTGGAAAACCTTTTATCAATAAGGATTTGATCATTATAGATGAACAACAACAGGATGCTCATCTTACCGGATATATCAGCGGACTCGAAATAGAGGAAACCGATCTGATCGAATTCAGGTATATATTTCTTAATGGAAGATTTATCAAGGATAAGATTATTCTTCACAGCATTCGTTCAGCTTATGAGCCTTTTCTTAAAAAGATCAGATTTTTTAAATCAGGAAAGATCCCTCCCTTTATTCTCTTTCTGCAAATGGATCCCGGTAAAGTTGATTTCAATGTTCATCCTGCCAAACTTGAAGTCAGGTTTAGAGATTCGGGCTGGGTATATAATTTCGTAAAAAACACCATAACAAAAATGTTGTTAGATTACGAAGATGAAAAATTCAGAAACATCAAAGAACGAATGCATACCGGTACTCAGACTGCAAAGATCACAGATATCGATAAAAAACTATTCACTACAAGATCAGAAAGAAAACGTTTTTCGGAAATAAAAAAAGAAATGACTCAATTATATCAGCCCGATTTATTTAAACAAAATATTGAACTTGATAGATCCTTACAAGAAAAAATATCCGGTCAGAAATCCGCTCTTTTTGTGCGACCTGAGGAAGAATTTATCAATCCCTGGCAGTTGCACCAGAGTTATATCTTTGTTCAAGTTGATGATGGTCTGCTGATCATAGACCAGCATGCCGCCCATGAGCGCATTATCTATGAAAAAATCCTGCATAGAATCCATGGTGCACCTGCTCAAACACAGAAACTGCTCTTTCCTCTGGTATTGGATCTTCCACCGTATCTCGGTGAGATCATATCTCAGTTGATCACAGAGAAAATGGAGTTATTTCACAAGATCGGTTTTTCGATCAAATCCTTCAGTAACAACTCTGTGGTAATCGATGCAATCCCTGCTGAACTCCAGGATTGGAAAGGGGGGGATGTCTTCATAGAAATCCTTAAAACACTGGAAGAGGAATTCTCCGAAACTGAAGATTTCCGGGACAGTATTTCGAAATCGGTTGCCTGTAAAACAGCTATTAAAGCCGGAAAAAAAATGTCGAAAAAAGAGATGCTGTCACTGATCAACGATCTTTTTGCCTGTGAAATACCCTACTATTGTCCCCATGGCAGACCTCTGATCATCAAAATGCCTCTTGTGGAATTTGAGAAAAAATTCAAACGGATCGAATGAAACATAAAATTCCGGTTATTATGCTGCAGGGTCCAACTGCAGTAGGTAAAAGTGCTCTGGCTTTCGAGATAGCCGGAAAACTCAATACTGATATTATTTCCGCCGATTCCAGACAGGTCTACAAATTTCTCGATATCGGTACTGCCAAACCATCCCAGGAAGATCAACAACTTGTTAAACATCATCTCATCGATATTGTTTTTCCAGATCAGGAATATAACGCCGGAAAATTTGCACAGGATGCGACATACATTATTCAAGACCTGACAGAATCAGGGAAAGTACCATTTATTGTCGGTGGTACCGGGTTTTATACAAAAGCTCTGATCTCAGGATTGGCAGTCATTCCCGAAGTTCCCAGACAAGTTCGGGAAAAACTCTATCAACAATTCCGGGAACATGGTTCTGAGAACCTGTATCTTAAATTATCAAAAGCCGACCCCGTTGCAGCTAAAGGAATAAAACAAAATGACATCCAGAAACTGCTTAGAGCACTCGAAGTTTACGAATATACTGGTAAACCGATATCTTTCTATTGGCAGGAACAACTTGAGAAAAAAATCTTTCAACCTCTGAATATATTCCTGACAGACTCGAGAGAAAAAATATATCAGAGGATCGATCATCGTGTGGAATTGATGATGAAATACGGATTGTTATCTGAAATAGAAACATTATTAAAAAAAGGTTATAAAGAAGATGATCCAGGCATGAATACAGTAGGTTACAAAGAATTCTATCCCTATTTCCGACGAGAAAAAGCCTTGGATATTTGTATCGAAGAAGCAAAAAAAAATACTCGTAATTTAGCAAAACGTCAGTTCACCTGGTTCAAAAAAATAGATTTTGATTTGACATTAGATGCCTCTAATATTAATATTTCATATATTATCGATAAAATTAACGGATTTCTGAAGAGTACAAAAGGTGATTTATGATAGTAGCCATAGTGAATAATTACAAGATAAAATACCATGAATATCAAGCTGAATTGGATAAAGTTCTTTTAAAATTAAAACTCGAACAACCGACTCCCGAAGCCAAGATGAGAGCCATAGAGCAACTGGTAGATGGTTATTTATTGCTGACTCAGGCTCGAAAGATTAAATTTGATATTTCCTGTGATGAGATCGATACCAGATTTGTGGATTATTCCATGAATTTTGAATGTCAGGAGGAATTTATCGAAGATCTTAAAAAACTGAATATGGATCTCGATGGATTTCGGGATAAGATCCGTGATGAACTGTGCATTAAACATTATGTTAAAGAGAAGTTCTCCCCTCAAATCGATATATCTCAAGATAAACTGGAAGAGATCTATAATGAGAATCACGAAGCTTTTGTTACTCCTGACGCTGTCAAAGCCTCTCATATTCTGATCCGTGAAACAGATGAAGCCGGTAAAATCAAGGCACAGAAGATCAGAGACTCTATTAATAACCCTGAAGACTTTTACAAACATGCCAGGGAATGTTCCGAATGTCCGAGTAACTGTAATTCTGGTGATCTTGGTTATATCACCCGGGGGAAGATGATAAAAGAATTCGAAGATGTTATTTTCAATCTTTCCGTGAATGATATCATCCAACCCATAAAAACTCAGTTCGGTTACCATATCATTATGGTTACAGGGATAAAAAAGCGAAAAATAGCTGGTTTTGACGAGATAAAAGAAGCTCTGATCGATCGATTAAAAAAGATCGACTGTGAACTTCGCTTGATAAAACATTTAAAAGAACTACGTGTCAAAGCTGATATTGAAATCTATCAGGATAGACTTTAAGATCCAATTATTGTAACCTCAAAATCAGTTACAGGGAGTTAATAATGACTTTACTTGGAGTAAATATCGATCATGTTGCCACAATAAGAGAAGCTCGTGGAGGTATTGAACCTGAACCAGTCCAGGCGGCTGCAATTGCTGAACAGAATGGCGCTGATCAGATAACTGTACATCTCAGAGAGGACAGAAGACATATTCAGGATAGAGACCTGAAAATTCTGCGAGAGACCATCCAGACAAAACTGAACCTGGAAATGGCGGCAACAGTGGAAATGCTTAAGATTGCAAAGACCATTATGCCTGATACTATAACTCTGGTTCCGGAAAAAAGAGAAGAGCTTACAACCGAAGGTGGTTTACAATTAAAAGCTGAATACAAACAATATATTGATCAGATCAGACAGGCTGGTATTGAAGTAAGTGTGTTTATCGAGCCGGATCTGAAAATGATCCGATTTGCCCATACTTTAGGCGCAGATGCTGTTGAGATCCATACCGGAAAATACGCAAACCTGAAAGATAAGAAAGAGTTGAACCTGGAAATTGCTAAAATAAAAAAAGCTGCTGAAGAAATCGGTAAATTGGGAATGAGGGTAGTGGCAGGGCATGGATTGAACTATCATAATATCCTGGATCTGGTAGAATTGGACTTGATTGAAGAATATAATATCGGTCACAGCATAATTTCCAGAGCTGTCTTTACAGGGTTGGCTGAAGCTGTTTATACAATGAAACAGCTTATAACCTATTAATGTTTTAAACCCAGATAATGCATTATCCGGGGTTAATATATAGTTACATTATCGTCTTCTTTTCGGGTTGATTCAAACGCCGCTTCTTTGGATTTTCTGAGCAATTCTTCCAGATTATCCTCTTTATTCTTTTTCTCGATCACACCCCAGCCGACCTTAAAATTATTAAAAAGGGATAATTTCTTGATTTTTTCATCAACCCTGTAGATTGCTATCAACGATATATTTTCATGTGTTTCGGGCATTGTTATCACAAATGTGTCCTGATATATATGTCCGATAAGGTCAGTTTCTCTAAGATGTTCTGTTAAAATACAAGATATTTGTTTGAGTAGAGAATCGGTATTTTTCTTTCCTATTGTTCCGATTATATTCTCGAAATTGTCCAGCTTCAGAGTAATAATGGAAATATCTCTATTATATCTTTTAGCATGAAACAACATTTTTTCAGTTTTTTCATAAAAGGTTTTATATGAATACATACCAGTTATCTTATTGACATCAGTCATCCGTTCGATTAACATACGTTGATTGACAAAGCTGACGATCATACTAATTATTGAAGCATATATTTCTAATACTGTGATTTCGGAATTTGTATATTCTCCTTCCATTCTGTCGATGAAAATGAAACCCAGGAGTTCAAGGTTATTGTGAACAGGTAAAATTACTAAATGGGAAAATTCTTTTTCCAAATTTATAATATTACTGATTTTTATTTTTAACGGTTTCAGATTCGATAAATCCCTGATTAATTGATCATCCGACGAGAAAATAGTGTTTTTCTCATAACAATGACTGATATTTCTGGCAATTTTTAACCTGTATAAATTTGACTTCGACAGTTTCAGGAAAATACCCACACTTTGAAATTCAAAATCTGCTTCAATTTCACGTATTATTTTGCTTAAATTCTCTTCCAGGTTTTTATCCTTCAGAAGTGTATTAAGCAGTTTATTGAATTTTGTAACTGTTAAATTCATTTTCCACCTCGACTTTAAATAATGAACTTAATATTCGATCCTTTCAGTCCAGTTTATGGTAAAGGTCTCTCCTGCTTTCAATTCTTTCACAAATTCCACTTTTGTAGCACTTTTTTTAACGAAATCGACATTCTCATTCCTAATGGTCCAGTATCCATATAAATTATGAATAACCGTTATGACTTTATCATCCTCGGACCTGTTTTTTAATGTTACTGCCATATCTTTTTCATGGATTTTTTTACCCTCTTTTCGTTGATCGAGGATCTCAGTTTCTCCAATAAGATCAAAGGCAAAACCCGTTGTGAGGATAACTTTTTCCTCCCTGGGAATATGGCCGACCCAATCTTCTCCAATAAATTCCAGGTTCTCATCCTCAACATCGAGCTTATAAATTTTCACTACTCCTTTGGGTAAAGGTATTCCTAAACCGGCTTTATCGGAATTCGTGAATTCGATCATACTGATAACTTTATCGGAAGTCGTAATATATTCATAGCGTGATTTTGCTTTTACATCTGTAGTGGGGAAGAGGCGCAATTGTTTTGTCTGCATATTGTTTATCGATACTTTTTCGCTGAGAGTATAGAGATGGAAATCATGAAAAGCTTTCTCCTCGAATTCTGGTGCCGATACTCCTTCTGCGAACATGAAAGGTTCCATTTTCTTATCTCTGCCAAAATAGATATCATCTCTCATTTTACGGACATCACCTGCTATCAGTTTAAGTTTTGTGTCATGGAATCCTTTACCGGTTTCATTGGTTAGTGTGACCCATGAGCTTAATTGCAGTTTTTCATTAACATCATCCCAGACAGCGTTATAGGTGACTTCCCAACGCATGCCACTGCAAATGTAGGAAAAATCGATCGGGTATTTACCGGCTTTTTCTGCCTGGATCCGCCAGTGTAAAGTAGGTTTAAGAAAAAAATTCTCCGGTAGTTTTTCCAGATCAATATTACGCAGCTCACTTTTCTTGATCAAGATCAGATTTTCGGAACTCTCTTCAATAATTCCCAGGGATTCATGATCCTGAAATTGTAATATTCCGGAAAATTTATCATCGGTGTTCGTAAAGATCTCGATCTTTTTTCCTATATATTTCTGCAGGATCTTGTTTGTGTTGGCAAGGTCGTATTCATAATTTTGCGAAAATAGATCCAAACCCTTTTTCTTAGATTTGATAATAACCGAGTTCGCTTCGATCATGCTCGGGATATCATCCAGAAATATATCTTGAATACCTTTTTTCAGATCCAGTTCGAGATCTGTTCTCACCAAGGCAAAATTATCGTTGTAAACTGTCACCTGATTGGCAAACAGTGATAATACTATCAGCATTATAAATATTAACATCAGATTTTTCATTTTCCACCTCCGGATATCTTTTTCTTATTTAAAATATCTCTGATTTTGGTTATGATCATATCGATCCCGATTTTATTGAAACCACCTTCGGGAATAATTATATCTGCAAACCTTTTACTTGGTTCTACAAATTCCAGGTGCATCGGTCTGACCGTATTCAAGTACTGATTCATGATAGATTCCAGTTCTCTACCTCTTTCTTTCATATCACGGCTGATCCTTCTTAATATCCTGATATCAGCATCGGTATCGACGAAGATTTTAATATCACACATATTCCTGATATCTTCCTGATCAAAGATCAATATTCCTTCGAGAATGATTATCTTGTTGGGATTCTTGAGTATTGTTTCTTTTTTTCGTAAATGCGTAACATAATCAAATAATGGCATCCGGATCGGTACTCTCTGTTTAAGAGACTTCAAATGATCAAGCAGCAAATCAGTATCAAAACTACGAGGATGATCAAAATTGATTTTATGCCTTTCTTCTAATGTCACTTGCTCAAAAGACTTATAGTAGGAATCCTGCGTAATAATCGTTATATTTTCCTGGATTTCCTTGATAATTGCATCGGCAATTGTAGTTTTTCCTGAGCCGGTTCCTCCAGCAATACCTATGATTACCGGTTGTGGCATTTGAACTCCTTTTTTAACCTGCTAAAAACCTGGTTATTTCGAGACCCGATTCAATTATTACTGTTTCTGTTGAGAAAATAGGATTATTCCTGACAAAGTCAAGATATTCGTGAACTGATTTCTCGTGGGATACGACATTATCGGCGATTATTAAAGCATTTTTATTCAGGATCGGTAACAGTGATTTCAGATAATCGATATATTCCGGTTTACATGCATCAATGAAAATAAAATCATAACAACAGTTCAGCTTCGGAATAATATTCTTAGCTAATCCCAGAATAAAATTGATATTTGTTATCCCTCTGAGATTTTCTCTGGCCAAATTTAATCTATCTTTATCAATTTCTATCGTATCAACATCTACTCCAAGTTTTTCCGCAGCCAAAGCTAACCAGAAAGTTGAGAAACCGTTGGAAGTTCCTATCTCCAGAAGCTTTGAGGGTTTGTTCCGTAATACTTCTTCATAGAGAAATCTACCGGTCTCAAAACCAATATTCCATAATCTACTGTTGTTCGATTTCTGGACATTGAATTTGTCCAGTATCAGTTTGTATTCTTTTATTAGTTCTTCCATCGATACTTCGAGAATGTTCCCTTCAAACCAAAATATACAAAGTACGGGATATAGAGCAGCTCTGCGATTGGAAACAGCAAAAGGGGTTTAATATTACTTACTTTTAAGGAGAAAACTGATAAAAGAGTAAATTCCATCAGCATCTTCAGAATAATTGAAGTTATAAAAATCTTTAAAGCTATCGCTCCCGTCATTGTAAATATGAAAGCAGGTATCAATATGATAAAATAAAGGAAACAGAATAGAGTGAGAATTTTAATTGGCAGAGGATAATACTTCCACTTTGATCCCCGCCGGCTTTCCAGGTTCATCTGTGCTTTCAGGTTCGGATCATCGACACTGGATACAATTGATCCCTTATCGAACATAAAATTGTATTTCCTGATTTGTGATCCCATTTTCTGCAGCAGAAGATCATCATCTCCGGAACGGATATGACCAATCCCTCCAAATCCGTTAATTTTACGAAAAAGAGACTTTCTATATGCCATATTCCTTGCTGTACAGGTAATAGCCCATTTCCAGCCGAAGCTACCGGCAGTTATTGCAAATATGGATATACGTTCCAGGTTTTTCAACAAATTCCAGAATCTGTTTTTTAGAAGCAGGGGAGAATAACCAGCGACAAAATCTACATTTTTGTCAAAATGCCTGTTGATCTGATCAAGCCAATTCGGTTCCGGTAAACAATCAGCATCCGTAAAAGCGAGAATTTCATGTGAAGCAGTATCTATTCCCGCATTAAGCGCTCCCTTTTTTCCCAGTAAATCCGAATTCTCTTTGCTGATACTCACTATTTTAAAATTAGCTATCGATTTCTCAAATGATCGCAGTATTTCAAGAGTTTTATCAGTTGATCTGTCATCAACAACAATGATCTCATACCAATCCGGATCATAATTCTGATTTTTTAGTGAATTCAGCAGATTCGGAAGATTTTCAGCTTCGTTTCGAGCTGCAATTATTATGGATATTTTCTGGAGTTCCTTATTATGAGGAGTTTTCAACCTGAAGATACCTGTCAGGAAAACGCCTAAGATCAGACAATAAAGGATAGTCGATACTAATAGGATTATGGACATCAACTGATTATGGAGTCAGTAGTTTCGATAAAGTCAGCCAGGTGAGGGGATTTATTCCTGATGTCTTCCAGGGTGGGATTATTAATGATTTCTTCCTGTTTTTCCGCTTTAAGATCAAATACAATCCTCGGTTCAATATTAAAATAGGATTTGAATATCCTGGCTATCATACCGGAATTTTCCTTCAACATTCTCTCGGCAAGAGATGAATTAACAAAATAATGCAGAGTATTGTTCTTTACTGCATAAAGCTTGCAATTATTACGTAAATAATTACCGAGAACAGGTTTTTCCTTTTCAATTCTTTTATACAGATCTGATTCGTGACTGGATATCAGTTCCTGATCAAGGTCTTTGATATTTAGAACAGTTTCTTTTCCCTTAGGTGTAATTTGCTCAGGAGGATCGTTGGGAATTAGAGTTTCTTTCTTAGTTGGAGCGTGAGGGATTATTTCCTGCTTTGTTTCCGTGTTTTTGTTTGAAGTTGGGACTTGTCGATTTTGAAGATCCGAGATCATATCATCAACCGATCTTAATTCTGCCAGTCTTGTTAATTTCACCAACGACATTTCTGTTATTAAAACGGGATTCTGACTCGTCTTGATATCTTTTTTGATCTTGATCAGAATACTGATCATATAAAGCAGATCTTTCTCCTCGAAATTACCACTAAGTTCCTTCAGGTCATTGACGTATGTAGCTGGCAGACTGGTGTTTTCAACACCGATCTTGATCAGGATC
>JAUVIJ010000181.1 GCA_030592835.1 Candidatus Cloacimonadota bacterium
ATGATGTCTTTGCACCGGTCAAAGATAATAATGATGCTAGCTTCAGAAAAATATCTTCGTTTTCAGAAATAACTGCCGAGTACTGTCCTACTGGCAAACCACCAAAAGAGGTTTTTTTTCCCCAGGCTGAAGTTCTTTTCCGTTATACAGATTCCGGACTTGAGGTTCCCGAGCTGAACTCGAAACCTATAGCTATCTGGGGTCTGCAGGGTTGTGATTCCAGAAGTCTGAGAATGCTGGATAAGGTTTTCGGTGAAGCTCATCAAATCCCGGATGATGATATGTACAAAGACCCTTACTGGAAGAATAAGTACGATAACAGTCTTATCTTCGTTTTAGCCTGTAATCTACCGAAATCCACTTGTTTCTGCCATTGGTTTGGGAATGGCCCTTTTGACGAGACCGGTTCCGACATATTTGTTACAGATCTGGGGGAATCTTATTTATTGAATCCTGTAAGTAAGAAAGGAAAGACTTTTCTATCGAGTTATAATAAGGCTGTTAATGTCAGTAAGAAAGATCTTGAGCAGCAGAATAAAATCAGGGAAATAGCAGAATCGAGACTTAAAGAAAATATCGATATCTCCAACTTGTTCGATAAGTTGAACATACTCTGGCATGAACCAATCTGGGACGAGATCGGTGAAAAATGTATTAACTGTGGTGCCTGCACTTTTGTCTGCCCCACCTGTCATTGTTTCGATGTTTCTGATGAGGGAAAGCCAGTTAAAGGAGAACGTATCCGACTCTGGGATTCCTGTATGTTCTCTATCTTTACCAAAGAAGCATCGGGTCATAATCCCCGGGGAATATCTAAACAGAGAATCAGGCAGCGGGTTATGCACAAATACAATTATTTCATGGATAATTATGGAGAACATCTTTGTACGGGATGCGGTAGATGTATTCAAGTCTGCCCGGTAAACTTCGATATCCGCGAGATTATCAAAAAGATCCTAACTTACGAAAATTAAAATAAAAGGTTATTTAAATGGGTAATACTTATATACCTCTCTCTCTGAAAGTTGCAAAGATCATTAATGAGAATCCGGATAGATCTCTGAGAACTTACGACCTGACTTTTATAAATAAGAAAGACCGGGATAATTTCAAGTTCCTGCCGGGTCAATTCTGTGAGTTCTCAATTCTCGGCAAAGGTGAATCTCCGTTTGGGATCGCTTCTTCTCCTACAGAAAGTGGAATCCTGAAATTCACGGTAAACCGTACTGGTTCTGTAACTGATGAAATCCATAATCTTCAGGAAGGTGACATCGTCGGGATCAGAGGGCCTCTGGGAAACTGGTATCCTGTTGATAAATTCAAAGGTGAGGATGTGGTAATAATCGGTGGCGGGTTTGCTTTTACTACTCTAAGATCATTGCTGGTATATATGCTGGCTTCCCGGGAGGATTATGGCAACATAACCGTAATCTACGGAGCAAGGAATCCTGACCTTTTCATTTATAAGGAAGAACTTAAGGAATGGGATAAAAGGGAAGATCTGACTCTGCATTTGACCGTGGATAAACCCGTAAAAGGTTGGGATAAACTCTGTGGATTCGTCCCTACAATAACTAAGGAATTGTCCCCCGATCCGAACTCATGGGTAGTTGTCTGTGGTCCTCCAGTCATGATAAAATTCACACTTCCGGTATTGAAGGAGATCGGTTTTGCCGATGAAAAGATCTACACTTCTCTGGAAAGAAAAATGAAATGTGGAATCGGTAAATGCGGACGCTGCGGGATAGGTTCAAAATATATCTGTATAGATGGTCCTGTTTTTTCCTACGAACAATTAAAGACTAATCCTGAAGCATTTTAGTAATTGATTATTGAATAATGAATATTGGGAATGTGATGAACAAAGATGAGTTAAAAGAAAGAACAAAGAGATTTGCACATCATTGTGTAAAATTAGCAACTACATTACCTAATACTAAGCTTGGACATCATATTTCAGGTCAACTCATCCGTTCATCCACATCAGTGGCAGCAAATTATCGAGCAACGTGTTTAGCTCAATCAAAAGCTAGTTTTATTGCAAAGATAAGTATAGTTTTGGAAGAAGCAGATGAATCGGCTTTTTGGCTAGAATTTATTGTTGAGGAGAATCTTCTTCATGAGAAATCAGTCACACCTTTATTGAACGAAGCAAAAGAGTTAACTGCAATATTTTTCTCATCAAGAAAAACTGCAGGAGAACACTAATGTTCAATAAACGATTTTCAATATTAAATTTAAAATAGGAGATATAAATGGATAAGATCATACTTAATGAGATGGATGCCAATTTCAAGAACGAGATCGCTTCTCAACCAGGCGCTGAACATTTCAAACGCTGTTTCACCTGTGGTACCTGCACAGCTTCCTGTCCGGTAGCAGAAGTTCACGAAGAATATGATCCCCGCAAGATAATCCGCATGGCCTTACTGGGTATGAAGGAAGAAGTTCTCTCTTCCGATATTATCTGGATGTGTTCCCGCTGTTATACCTGTTACGCTCTCTGTCCCCAGGGAGTTAAATTCACCGATGTTATAGAAATTCTCCGGGATATGGCAATCAAGCAGGGTTATGTTCCCAAAGAGAGATATCAGAAAGCCAGAGAACTTGATAAATTTGTACAGGACCTTCGCTGTAATTTAATCAATCAGAAATTACACCCTGAAGAAAAATTGAAAGAAAAAATAACTTTAATGGTAAAAAAAGAACTATTAAACAAATGGTAAAAAATAAGGAGGATAAAAAATGCAAGTAGACCAGACTCTTGATTGTAAGGGACTTTCATGTCCGATGCCTATCATCAAGCTGAGTAAGACTGTAAAAGGTATGAACAGTGGCGAAGTATTGGAAATGATGGGAACTGATCCCGGTTCTAAGACCGATGTCCCAGCCTGGTGTGAAAAAACCGGTAACATCTTTCTGGAAGCTAAAGAGGAAGATGATTGTTTCAAGTTTTACATTAAGAAAAAGTAAAAGGAGAAAACCGTGTTTAATAAAGGAGTAGTTAGAGAATTATTTGATAGTCTTTTCAGCAAAACCTGGCCCATGTGGGTCGGTGGAATCCTGCTGGCTGTTCTGAACATTCTCCTTTTCGTTATCAAATATCCATGGGGAGCCAGTGGCGGTTATGTTAACCTGGGTCAGAACCTGTTTCAGGCTGTAGGTTTGGCAAACCTCGGAACACAAGTACCCATCAACCTTCATACAGTTGCCGTGCTTAATATTATGATCGTACTGGGAGCATTCATTTCGGCTCTCTTCTCAAGGGAATTTGGAGTCAGGGTAGCTCCTATTGGAGAACTGATAAAAGGTTTTATCGGGGGCGCCTTGATGGGTATTGGTGCAACTGTTGGAATCGGCTGTACTACCGGTGGATTTTTTTCAGGAGTTCCAGCTCTTTCCGGTGGTGCTTTGTTCCTGTCCCTGGGATTCATGTTCGGTACAATCGTAGCTTTGAAATATATCTTTTGGGAAATGGAGGCTTTTCCCAAAATCAGTATGGGTAAATCCTTCACATTTTTATCCGGAACCGGTAAAAAAACCGGTTGGCAGCGCTGGCTGGGATGGATACTGATCGCAGTCATCCTTTATATCTTTAATCTTTACACTGCCAAAGGAACATCATTATTCAAAGTCGTCGGCTGGCATGTTCTAATCGGTCTCATTCTCGGTATGATCCTGCAGCGATCCCGCTTTTGTCTTGTCCGTGCTTTCCGCGAACCTTTCATGACCGGTGAAGCAACTGCACCTGTAGCTATTATCATCAGTGTTATCATTGGTCTCGCTGGATTTACTGTTATTAAATACTTCGGTGTCGGGAATGCCGGTGAACTTGCAGCTCGGGCGATCGAGATGAAATCGGTCTACGCTAATTTCTGGTTAAGAGCTTTAATTGGAGGATTTATCTTTGGACTGGGAATGACAATAGCCGGTGGATGTGCTGTAGGAACTCTCTGGCGTGCTGGAGAAGGTCATGTAAAATTGTGGATGTCAATTGCCGGTTTTGTTATTATGGCACCTTTATCGAAGAAATTTATCGTACCCATTGTTGAAAATATCCTACCCGAATCAGTACGCAGCAAGTTATTTCTTCCTGATTATCTCGGATATACCGG
>JAUVIJ010000126.1 GCA_030592835.1 Candidatus Cloacimonadota bacterium
CGTTAAAAGTAGTTATCCCGTTTTTGATCATTTCAGCACAACCATGCAGGGCAGCGTCATAGACAAATTCTGCTGAGAGATGTTTGGATTCTGCAGGCCAGATATGATCATTCAACCATTCCATCAGAGGTAAGTCGTCAGCAAGTCCTCTAAAATATGTCATACTGACATGGCTGTGTGTGTTGACGAATCCTGGCATAACGATCTTATCAGTAGCAGATAAATAACTGTCTGCATTGTAATTACTTTTGATTCTATCCGGAAGATCTATGTCCAGGATTCTGCCATCTTTTACAGCTATAGATGAAATTCCAGAGGATGAAGATCTATCGTATTGAAGCACAAGTCCATTTTCAATAATTAAATCAGCTGTTTTCATTATTTTTCTCCTTTTGAGTTTTTTTTAAAATATCCAAACTTAGCTTACCGGCTTTCCTCATTGTTTTTCCAAGTGCTAAAAAACCATGTTCTTTTAATATTAAAAAATCGTGATCATCGAGAACGTTTATCACATTTTCAGCTAAGACAATTGTGCCGTATTCCTTCCGGGATTTTGTGCAAGGTAAACCCAGGCTTTTAGGAGCCGACAGGATGGCTGAACTATGTCCATGAAAGATCGCATTTATTTCTTTTCTATTCTGATAAATTAGAAAATGCAGGAAGCTTTCCGATGAAGGCTTTCTTTTTCCCCGGCTATAAACCCGGTTTCGAATTATATCTATATCTGTTACTCTGACAAAGGAATCCAAGTCCATATTATTGGTAATATATGCTCCTGAACAGGTTATAATAAATTCATCACTATTGCTTTTATCTCTGTAGCTGAGGTTTCCGTATGATCCATCAGGATGTAGTGGTGCAAGATCATTATGTTCAAATATGGAACACCAGTATTTTAAATCTTCGATCCGTTCATCAAACTCCGGATCTTCACTCTGGAAGATAGTTTCAAATTTTACACCCTGATATTCCATTTATTATTGCCTTGTTATATCTCTAATTGCTGATTCATCAGGTTGTATTATTCCTTTATCAGTGATGATCGCAGTTATAAATTTGGCAGGTGTAATATCGAAAGCCGGGTTATAAGCTGAAGAACCAGGTGCACTGCTGAGAACAGATGTCAACTTGCCATTAATTGTGATTCCCGAGGTGAATAAAACTTCTTCCTGAGGTCGTTCTTCGATAATAATATCGCTACCCTGAATACAATCAATATCGAATGTCGAGAGAGGGGCTGCAACATAAAATGGGATATTATATTCCCGAGCAGCAATTGCTCTACTCAAAGTTCCGATCTTATTGGCAACATCACCATTGACAGCAATTCTGTCAGCGCCTACAATTACAAAATCAATCTGCCCCAGGGACATAAGATGAGCTGCCGCATTATCAGGAATAATTTTATACGGAATTCCGACTTGTTGCAATTCCCAGGCTGTGAGTTTTGCACCCTGACCTCTTGGTTTTGTTTCGTCAACATATACGAACACATCCTTTCCATGATGAAAAGCATTATAAACAGGGGAGAGAGCTGTGCCGTGATCAACGAATGCAAGCCAGCCGGCATTACAGTGTGTAAGAATTCTGGATTTATCCTGTATTAGTTCTTCTCCGAATTTACCGATCCTTAAAGACGAAAGAGCATCTTCCTCAGCAATTTTATGGGCTTCTTTCAGGGCTTCTCTTTGTGGATCTATTGAATTCAGAGCTTTGTTGAAAACACGATCCACAGCATAATACAGATTACGAGCCGTAGGCCTGGTTGTGTATATGGATTGTTTTGCCCGATAAACAAATTCCTGCAGTTCATTTTCGGGAGCTTCCGCAAATGCTTGAGCCATAGCAAATCCTGCCGCAGCTCCGATTGCTCCTGCTCCCCGGATCTTCATGCTTTTAATCGCTTTGCTGGTTTCGAGATAATTATCTGATCGATAAATCCTGAATTCAAAAGGCAGGAGGTTCTGTTCAATAAAACAAACAGTGCTTCCCTCCATCCAGACTGTACGATAATCATTCCCGTTTACTTTCATGATCCCATTCTTATGAATATTTAAGCATATCGATAAAGCTTTCTATTCTAAGCTTGGTTCTGGCATCCAGTTCTCCCGGTGAATCAGCTTCCAGAGAAAGTAGGGGAATGTCCAGGTATTTTTTGATGAGAATGTTATCGATCTGGCGATGACAGAAAGATTGGGAATAACTGATAACAGCATCGATCTTTCTCTTTTTGCATTCCACTTTGATATCCTCCAATCGGTGAAAGATCGAATAAGGGTAGGTATAACGAAGATATTGATTTACCAGGTCCTTTTCCAGATAGGGCATGCTGAACTGACGTTGGATTTCATTAAAAACTATCTGGGAATCAAGACCAGTTAGAAAATCGTATAAATCTGTTATTATTGGAGGTACACCCAGAAAGGCAAGGCGGAACCTGTACTGTAACGGATTCCTCTTTTCAGCTTCGATCAGAAAACTATCCAACCGTTCAGTATATGATAATGGATCTCCTTCAAAATCAGAGGAATTGACTAACCAGACGTGATTTTCCTGACCAGTTACTTTATTCTCTTTGTAAGTGAGTTTATCCAGTTCAATTAATTTTCTGCGGATCTCATCAAAGGATTTTTTAACTTCGAGCACTTTATCATGATTTGCACCTAATGAATTTTCCAGATTTTGCATTTCACTTTTTAACTGCTGGTAATCACGATTGTGTGGGAAGGCAAAGTTGATGACACTTACCCCCTGATCCATTAGGGTAGACATCAGGGAATGAGTATTGGAACAATCTCCTTCTGTAACACCAATAACTGTTTCGATATTCTTTTTGATGACAACTCCGTACAATCCCTTGATCCAGGCGCAGATATTCCGCGGATATCCAGCATATTCAGCGATCCTGATATAATTTTCCGCATCACCGTTTATGAAGATATTATTGAGATCAACGGGAATATGATCGGCAGCATAGAGAATTTCTACAGGCAGGGAAGTTGTGATCCCGATTTTCATAATTTATTCCCCCAGCTCCAGATATTCAAGTTCCAGATCATGAATTCGTGATTTTATAGTTTCCCTTTGCATATTATTCTCTGAAATCTTGTTCACAAGCTCCTTAATCTTTTGTTCATTCTTATATATAATAGGATCAGAGTAATTGCTTTCCATGATCTTCAATTCTGAGTTTGTATTTTCTAATTCTTTCTCCAGTTTTCTAATATCCTCCAGCAAATTATTCAAGATAATTGGATTAATTTTCTGTTGATAAGTCTTGATCTTAACCTTTTTATCAGTTTTAATGTTTTTTTTCTTTTCTTTAAATAATTCATCAAGGCTTTTTTGGGTTTCAAATATCGAACTATTATGAAAAAACCATTTTCTAGTAGCGACATTTTCTATAAAATTGCGATCATGAGATATGAAAACGACTGTTCCATCGAAATTCTGCAGGGATTTTTCCAGGCTCTCTATCATCGAAAGATCAAGGTGATTTGTCGGTTCATCCAGAACAAGGAAATTAGGTCTACCATGAATAAGTTTTGCCAAATATAATCTTGCTTTTTCACCACCACTTAAAACCGAAACTTTCTTTTCGACGTCGTCACCACGAAAACCGAAACGAGCCAGGTAAGACAATACTGTTCCTCTAGTAGCATCAGAGATTAGATTCCAGACAGTTTCCATAACTGTTAAGGAGCTGTCCAGGAGAATGTGTTCCTGGTCATAATAACCCACATCGAGGCTGGCTCCTTTTTTTGCAGTACCTGATACCGGACTCAGTTCCTGATTAATCAATTTCAGCAGTGTGGTTTTTCCGCAACCATTTTTACCAAGAATAGCTATTTTATCCTTATAGAAGATCTTAAGATTAATATCTTCTGCAAGTATTTTTCCAGGAAATCCAAAACCCATTTTTTCGAAAACATAAACATCATTACCACTGCGGTTTTTAGTATTCAGAGTCAGATTAATTTCATGCGCTGCAACAGGTTTTTCGATTTTCTCGATTCTATCCAGCATTTTCTGTCGTGATCTCGCCTGGGCAACTTTCTGGCCGGCAAGGTTACGACGAATGAAATCTTCTGTTTTTTCGATGAATTTTTCCTGACTTTTAAACTCCTTTGCTTGTACTTCGAGACGCTGTTTCTTTTCGAGGAGATAATTAGTAAAATTGGTTTTAAATGTCGTAAGGATATTATTCTCGATTTCAACGATTTTGGTGATCGTATTATTCAGGAATCTTCGATCATGCGAGATTATCACATAAGGCTTGTCACAATTCTGAAGATAGTTTTCCAGCCAGAATATCATGCTAATATTGAGATGATTTGTCGGCTCATCTAAAAGAAGAACATCATATGATCTTAATAATATTCCAGCTAATTGCAGACGTGTTTTTTCTCCTCCGCTGAAACTGGAAATATTTTGGTTCCAGATTTTCACTGGAAAGTTCAGATTAGTTAGTATATATTTTATTTCTATTTGGAATTGATAACCACCCGCATGTTCAAACGCCTGTTGGGTTTGGTTGTAGAGGTCTATTTGTTCCAGAGTACTGTTTTCGGAAATTTTATCTTGAAGATTATTAAGCTGTTTTTCCAGGTCAAGAAATCCCGGTCTGGCAGAAAGAATATACTCGTATAATGTCTTGCTCTCATCGAGTTCAGGATCCTGAATTAAATATTCGACCATTAGTTTTTTAGCTAACTGAACCTTACCAGCTCTGGGTGCTATTTTACCGGTTATAATGTTAAAGAGTGTGCTCTTACCCGAACCATTACGACCTACAAAACCTATACGGCTATTCTTTTCCACGGAAAAATTGACTTTCCTGAAAATATCCTGATCCCCGAAATTGTGGGAGATCCCCGAAAGATTGATTATACTCATTTCAACTCCGGTGCAAAGATTGAGTACAAAGGCAATATGTCAAATAATCAGTTTCGAAAAATAACTTGTCACGAAAAAGATTATTTCAAAACCTGTCTCGAGTCGGGATGTGGCGCAGGCCGGTTAGCGCGTTCGTCTGGGGGGCGAAAGGTCGCTGGTTCAAATCCAGTCATCCCGACCATTGAATAAATGGAATTTATTCCGAAAGGTTGTCCTGCCTGTGAAACCAGACGGATCATCTCAAACATATTTTTTTATCTTTACTATAAAATTTAGGATCGGTTCTGATGCCAAATATTGATAAAATCTATTCAGTTTTAAAAAAAGAATTTGAAGGATTTCATCTTCCTGTTGTCGACGAAGTCGAAGCGAAATTCAAAGATCCTTTCATGATCCTGGTAACAACGATTCTCAGTGCTCGAACCAAAGATACAACTACATCCCAGGTAATTAAAACTTTGTTTGATGTGATTAAAAGACCGGAAGATATCGATAAGTATACTGTTGAAGAGATTGAAGAACTTATTTACCCGGTAGGGTTTTATCATAGTAAAGCCAGGTATCTAAAAAAACTGCCTGAAGTTCTGTTCAGGGAATTTGACGGAATTATTCCGGATGAGATCGACGAAATGTTAAAATTGCCGGGAGTCGGCATGAAAACAGCTAATCTGGTACGAGCCATTGCTTTCAAAAAACCGGCGATCTGTGTCGATGTCCATGTGCACCGGATATCTAATCGCTTGGGGCTGGTTTCGACCAACACACCCTATGAAACGGAAATGGCTCTGAGAAAAATTCTTCCCGAGAAATACTGGATATATTTCAATTCCTATATCGTTGCTTTTGGTCAGAATCTCTGTACTCCCCGTAATCCGGTCTGTTCAAAATGCCCGATATATGCTGAATGTTCACGTATTAACGTAATTACGAAATTCAAAAGGGAAGGGTAATGAAGATCATTTCCTGGAATGTGAATGGACTTCGAGCCATCATGAAAAAGAATTTCTTGGAATATATTCAATTGGAAAGCCCTGACATTCTCTGCCTGCAGGAGACTAAGCTGCAGCGGGAACAGATCCCGGCAGAATTCCAGGAACTGGGAAAAGATTATCATATCTACTGGAACTTTGCTGAACGCAAAGGTTACTCCGGTGTCTGTCTGCTGACAAAGCA
>JAUVIJ010000025.1 GCA_030592835.1 Candidatus Cloacimonadota bacterium
AATTATGCAGTAAATATAAATGGAGGCTTATCAATAGTCAGATTTATTAAATATCATTTATTATTTTTAACCTTATTCAGTATAATTTTTCTTAATTCAACCCCAGTGAATCAACAGACTGCAAGAAATGTAGCTGATTATCATCTACGAATAAAACAAAAAAACACTGAATATTCCATTGTTAATGTGATTGAAATCAAGAACCTGAAGAAACAAAAACTGGCTTATATATTCAACTTGTCTCCGCAAGGATTTGTATTGGTTTCTACTGACACAAATATTTATCCTGTCATTGCCTATTCTTTCAATAACAGTTTCCCTTTTATTGAAGATAAAAACAATACTCTTTTCAATATGCTCAGCCTTGATCTTCAAATGAGATATGACAGGAAGGGAACTTTTTCCACAAATATGATCAATCAGAACAGTGCGGTATGGAACCATTATTTTAATAAAAATATGACATATTTTAACGGGTTGAATCAAATACAATGGCCCAGGAATCCATCTTCTACAGGTGGAATGATTAAAACGACCTGGATGCAGGGTTATCCTTACAATAAATTCTTTCCGAATTCACCAGGTCTGGGGATCAGATGTTTTGTTGGAAGTGTAGGAATAGCTTTATCCCAGATTGTGAATTATACAAGATTTTTAGGTGAAATCGAATTTGGAGCTGACGATACCTATACTACGAAAAGTCAGATCAATATTGATGAAGATTACCAGAAACTGGATTTTCCCAGATTTTCTATTTTAAATCAGTATATTTCTGATCTAAAAGCTAAATTCAATCAGCAGTCTGAACTCAGTATCAACGACATAGCTTCCCTCAATTTGGCCTGCAGTTTTTCTATAAAAACGGATTTCGATACTTATGAATCTCAGGCTTCGATATCTGCTGTTGTGAATGCTCTTCTAAATAAATTTAACTATGCATCTGCCAGAAGGATTGAAGCTACAAGCAATAATTTTTACAATGATATCGAATATAACATAAAAAACGGACTCCCGATTATTTTAGGGATTCAACTTGAAGAACATAATATTCGAAGAACGAAATATAATAAAGCTGCTGTTGTTGATGGATATATGTCTACAAGAGAACTCCATATTAATTTTGGCTGGGGAATCAATGCCGAAAATGTTTCTACTTGTTGGTATCGTCCTACAAGGTTAAGCAGCATTAGAAACAGTATTATCACAGAAGGGATTATGTTTATCGAAGGAGCCAGGAAAATAGTTTCTAACAAGCCTATTAAGAAAATAGAATTACCTACGACAACATCTACCAGTTCAATGACAGATATGTTCTCTAATGAAGAAATGGATTTTCTTGAGGAAGAAGAAACAGATATAACAGCAGAAGAGAATGAAGAAAAAATAATTGAAGTTGATGAAAATTCCAATTTTGGGGCAACATCGAGATTTGTTATTTATGAAGATCCTCCATTACCGATTAAACAAATTCCTCCGGTATATCCCGAAAAAATAAAACGTAAGGGAATTAGTGGTGATGTATGGCTCGAAGTTGAGATTTTTGTAGACGGTTCGATTGGAGCTATAAATGTATTACAATCACTCGTTCCGGGTCCTGGAGGTTTGGATGAAGCTGCAGTAGAAGCTGTAAAAAAATGGGAATTTGAACCGGCTAAAAGTTCGGGGAAACCGGTATCCTGTTGGGTAACATTTCCCATAACATTCAATCTTAAATAATGATATATAAAAAAATAAGGGGGTGGAAATCCACCCCCTTATTAATTTTTTAAAAAAGATTTTACTTTCTTTTCTTTAACGTGTCTATAGATAGTTTTAAACTAGTACGCATCCTTTCTAATACATTTGCTAAGCGTCCAATTTCATCTTTGGTTCTAGCTTGAATCTCCTGAGAAATGTCACCATCTGCCATAAGAGAAGCTAGATTGGTAATCCGAACTAATTCCCGCATAGCTCTGTGTATAGATAGGAAAATAATGATACTGAGAAGGACAACCAGGAAAACGAAGAGAGCAATTAATGAAACGATAAGTGCATTAACTTGTTTATCCATTTCTTCGATTGAATAACCGATCCGGAATGCTCCCCAATGTTCACCCATGAAATCTACAGGAAAAGAAAGATCCCATAGAATCTCACCGGTATCCATTTTGTATATCTGTTTCAAGAAACCATTGGTATTTGTTGCAGCTTTGAGTCCGACTTCATCAGCGAAAATTCTTTGGCGACGATTTCCGGCAAGGTCAACTTCAAAATCACCGGTAAGAGGTTTAGAGAAGATAGTGTTGTGAGTCGGACAGTAACCTCTTTTATCTACAAGAATGGCATAAATAATTGCTTTATCCTTCAAAAAACTATCCAGAATTTTCTTGATATTCTGATCAAAATAAACGTCGGTTGTTGAATGATATTTTTGAGGATTTGTACCTGCAATTTCGGTATAGGTAGAATCAAAAGCTTCTTCAACAGTGAAATAATCAAGCTCGACACCCATCTCAAGTTTGAATTCCATTATCTGGGATCCAACTGAAACAAGAGTTTCACCTTTTTTTGTTATTTCATTTTTTAAAACCCGAGTTTGATTATAAATCAAGTATACAGCTACGATTCCTATTAAAACGATTAAAACAATAGCTAAAGAGAAAGAAATCTTTAAACCAAGATGCTCATTAATCTTCATTTGATTTACTCCTCTTTAAAAGTTCGTCTACCGGGTCGATCATTAAGGCTAAAAATTCTTCCTGTTTTTTCTGGTTATTAATTTTTTTACTAACAACTTTTACCAGGTCAGAAATCTTTGAAATCGGGAAATTATCCCTATCTTCTCTCATTTCATTGATACCTTCATCTACCATAATAGTAGCCATAGGACCGATAAATTTAGCAAGGTGAACCTCAATAAGATCAAAGAATTTTGGTTCTACAGCGGTTCCCATAGGTAGTATTTCCTTTTCTTCTTCTTCTTCTACGATCACAGGTTCTACCGATCCTGATTCCATAATCGTTTCTATTTTTTTTGTAACTAGATTAAAAGTCAGGTTCAAGAGAGGCATTGAAATTGATCTATCGCAGAGAATGGTTATTATCCCACCGCTAGTCCTCTGTGAAATGATCAAATAATTCTCATAATCCCAAGTTACTCTGCTTATAGTGAAACCGTTAGCCTCGATTCCCTGAAAGCCCTGTAAAGCTTGTTGTCCGGTTTCAGTGAGCATTTTTACTGTGAATCCTTTTGGCATGATATGAGCTACAAGTTCACCTTCTTCATTATTTACAAACGAGCCGTATACTCTTAGAACTCTATTCAAATGTTTAAGTGCATTTTGCATAATAGACTCCTCTTTAACCCTGTGTTTTGAGATAGTCAAGAACCATACTCTTGATGTATTTAACCGAACCTTTCGGATCGATGAGCATGCCAATATAATAAATATTTCTGACAATAATTATTAATTTTTTCCCTTGAAATTCGACCAGACCGTTTTCCATTAAACCAAGATGCAGGGATTCACCGACGTAAACACCAATCGTGCCCATGAAAACAGCGATTGCTCCAATGCGTTCAGAATCTTCCACATTAACTTCTTCCAGAACAACACCATCATCGGCAACAGCAAAAGCCCCATCAACATTCTCGATATCAGAAACCAAACCTTCAAGAAGGTGACGTATAGATTCCTTGTCTTCAATTCTAGACTCATCATCACCAAATTTTTTCTTTTCAACCAAAATAACCTCCTATAAGTTGGTTAATACCATTAACTTAAGTTTATTTTTTTGTCATAGTTATCGAAACACATCACAAATAGATGTGTAATCTCATTTCAGAATTATACAAGACTATTCAAGAACCGAGTTAGAACTATTTTGTCAAGAATTTATTTAGACCATTAATACTGAATTATTCAATGTGATCGATTTCAGGGAAAACAGGAATTATATTTTCAAAGGGATTAATATAATCTGAATCTGTGACAATAAGTTGCTTTAACTCCTTAATATCAAATTGAATAGCATGTAGTTGTTTTTCATCACTGATTTTGATTAATTCCGTATATAAATACCAGCTTAAAAGATATTTTTTTTCTTCTTTATATAAAGATGCAAGCCCCTTGATTATTTCTCTCCTTTTGATGTGATTTGGGTATACGTTATATAATATCAGAAGAGAAGTTTTAGCTTGATAAAAATTATTCAGGGAATGATGGGCGATATAATTAAAGAAAAGAGCGGTCTGATTATAAATGGAATCGTTAAGAGCTAAGACAGGATTTAATCCATTTAATGCCTGCTCAAAATTTTTCAGAAAAAGATCATTAGCAATTATTTTCAGCTTCAGTTCAATATCTGCTGTAGAATCGATATTTTCATTAATAACAGTTCGATAGACATCGTTAGCTTCGCTATACAATTGATTGTCTTCATATATTTCTGCGATCATTAATAATAATCTTATTCTGGTTGAAGGAGTATTTACTTCTTCAAGGGTTTGGGATATTTTTTCGATAGTGATGAAAGCATCCATTTTATTGAGTGTTCCGGCAAATTCATTAATAACAGTTTTAATCAGATTTCTGTCCGATGAGTAAATAAGAATATTGGCAAATTCGTCCGTTGCCAGTTCCCATTTAGATTTTCCTTTATAAGCGAGTCCTTTGAAATAGTGAAGGGAATCGGTATCAGTTTTTTTATTCTGGATCTCTATTATTCGTGATAGAGCCAGATCATACTCTTGCTTCAGGATGTAAAATTTTATCAATTCGTAATCATAACTCACATTGACCGGTAATTGCGAAGGGGTTTCTGCAAATATACCAGTACAGAAAATCATGACCAGAAAAAATAAAATGGACCTGTTCAGCAAAGTTACATCTCCTCCAGGCACAACAGTGCTGCCCCAATTGCTCCAGTTATAAAAGGATTTTCAGGAACTTTAATATTATTCTTTAGTATTCCAGTCAATTTTTTTTGTAGAAAGGAATTTTTAGCTACACCGCCGGTAAAGATAATTTCCGGACTCCACTTTAATCGGGATAACAGGTTCACTGTTCTTTCGGCAATAGAATTTATTACGGATGAGGCGATTGCAGACGGATGAATACTTTGAGCCAGCATGCCTATAATTTCCGATTCTGCGAAAACGACACAAGTATTATTCATTTTAAGATTTAAACTGGAACTTTCAGCCAAATTAGAGAGATCAGCTATCTCATATCCCAATCTGGTCGAGACAACTTCAAGAAATCTTCCAGTACCGGCTGCACATTTATCATTCATGACAAAATCTGTAACTTTTCCTTGAGAATTTACCAGGATCGATTTTGAATCCTGTCCACCAATATCAATTATTGTCCTGCTTTCGGGAAAGAGATAATGAACTCCTCTGGCATGACAGGTAATTTCTGTGATTGTTTTATCTGCCAGTTTAACGAGATATCTACCATAACCTGTAGCATAGATCCCAGCAGTTTCTTCAGGAGATGTCTGGAATTTTTTTAGAAGTTGCTGATACATAGTTTCTGCAATTTTCCCAGGATAAAGCCCTGTATCTTGAACAGCAGTATAGATTATTTTTTTTGCTGCATTCAGGCAGGCTATTTTTGTCGTTCGCGAGCCGACATCGATTCCGATGAAAAGTTTACTCATGTTCACCTAACCAGATATCGATCAGTTGTGGTAAGATTTCTCCGGATTTGCCTTGATGAAATTCATCCAGATAGACCAGATTATCTGGTTTATCAAAATTAACACCAACTGTATAAGCTCCATATTGTTTGGAAATCTGGAGAAACTGGGCAGCAGGATAGACAGAGCCACTAGTTCCAACTACCAGAAAATAATCTGCTGTGGAAAGCAATGCATCTATTTTATCCAAATAGTAAGGTATCTCTCCAAACCAGACCACATCGGGTCTCAGGTTTCCACCACATTTTAAACACAGCGGAATTTTTCCCCCCATATCTATTTCAGTAAATTTGAATTTTGTTCTACAGTTGATACAAATAATTTCCCGAAGAGAACCATGAATTTCCAGGATGTTCTTATTACCTGCTATGCCATGTAATCCATCAACATTTTGAGTGATTAAGGTAAAATTATCCTTAATACGTAACTCCAACTCCACTAAAGCTAAATGACCAGGATTTGGGAAAACTTGTCCCAGTTGATCATATCTAAGTTTGTAAAATTCCCAAACCAGTTCAGGATTGTTGGAGAATGCCTGAGGAGTTGCAACCTCTTCAATTTTATACTGATCCCAAAGTCCATTATGATCTCGGAATGTTCTTAATCCTGATTCAGCGCTGATACCGGCTCCTGTTAATACTACGATTTTATCATCTGCTGATATCCTGACTTTTGATTTCATAAATTATGATAAAATATGAATAAAATAATTTTCGGGTTTAAAATATTCTTCTGCAAGTCGATGAACATCATGTATATTTACTTTATTCAGTCTTTCCTCCCGTTTTAAGTAGAAATCGTAACCGAACCCGATAGATTCAAGCACGGATAATGTCTGAGCCCTTGTAAGAACACTTTCTTCTTCCAATAATCTCTGTCCTCGGATATAATTCTTAGTTTTGATAAGATCTGAAGATGTAATCCCGTTTATTTTGATAACTTACAGTAGTTGAATGATCAAATCAAGGGATTCATTACATTTTTCGTTATCAACAGTAGCTGTGATCAAATAATAACCAAGGCTTCGGAAAGATCTGAATTCCAAGTCTACCGAATACGCTAATCCCCTGTTTTCTCTTAATTCTCTGAATAAGATTGAATTAGTGTCTCCGCCTATGATCTGAGCAAGAACATGGAAAGCGGTGTTTTTTTGAACTTCCCTGCTTGTACATCCAAATCCACCCAGAATTATGATACTCTGATTGCTTTTCATGTTCAGGGATTTTTTTCTTACATCTTTAGAATGAAATATTGCTTTCTGTTCCGGAATTTTCAGATCTTTTGGAGATAAAGGAAATAATTTATTGCACATGTCAAGAACATAGCTGAAATCAAAATCACCGACAATTGCAAGAGAAAAATTCGATAGATTATAAAAAGTATTAAACCAGTTTATGATCTGTTGTCTGCTGATATTACGAATCGAGGTTTTGGATCCTTCAATATTGAGCAGATTACTTCTCTTTCCGAAGATCATTTCTTTCCAGAGTCGCATGGCATAATACTGGGGATAATCCTTAACACGGTCTAGATTGCTTATGTATGTCTGTTTAAGATTTTCAAGATGAGACGCAGGGAATAGTGGTGTAAGAACAACATCTGCAAGAAGCTCAAGAGAGATCGGCAATGATTCTGCAAAACATTTCAAATTCAATGATGTAGTTTCCGATTGCGGAGATACTCCACAGTTAATCCCATTTGTTGTGCAAAATTTCAGTAATTGCTCATAATCTCTTTTTTGATTTCCATACAAAAACATTCCGGAAGTAAATAGATTTATGCCTAAATTATTGAAATTCTCATTCAACTGGGATACTTCAGAGGTTAGAGAGATTCCGACAGTGGGTTTTCCAAGGACCCTTTTCATTATAATTTTTACACCGCTCTCCAATCGAGTTTCATGGAAATCCTTCTTCTTTATTTTTGCACCAGCCGAAACTTTTTCCGCAGATATTTTTTTCAGTAGATCATTACATTCTATTTTTTTGTTTCCAAGGTGGTAAATATAGAAGTATTTATTTTTATAATAAGTGGAAATTGTGTTGTCTAATATTTTTTTAGTTAGATTGCCTATGATCTGTGGGTATTTTTGGAAATTCTCGTAACCGATCAGAAGTTCTTCACTGCCCAGGTTTGAACCTAAGGACTCGACATATTCATAAGTATATTTATGAAAGTAGATCAACTCTCTTTTGGTTTCCTGGATCTCGGTTTCAGTTAGACCGAATTGCTGGAGATGATTCAATTCCTCAAAAAAGATTTCGAGAATTTTGTTAAGATCCGCCTTTTTCTTAGGCATTATTATCAAAATTGAAATACCATCATTATAACCGCTGACGGAATGCAATTTCAGGGTGTCTATCAGTTTTTCCTGAGTGAATAGTCTTTTATAAAGACGTGAGTTTTTCCCGGCGAGGAACGTTTTCATGATAATCGATTGTGCATATGACTCTGGATTGGTATCTGATAGATCCGGAAATGCAATTGCCAGGATATCGTTGGATATCTTTTTAATATATGAAAAAAACCTGGACTGAGAAGGCAATTCATCTGATTGAGGTTTTTCCAGATGCAGGGAGCCAAGTTTCCAATCTCCGAAATATTTCTTCACTAATTCCGAGAGATTACTTTTAGAAAAATCACCCGAGATAACAAGAAAACAATTATTCGGCACATAATATTTCTTATAAAAATCTCTGAGATTTTCAGGAATTGATTTTTTTAGATTTTCCAGGTTTCCTATTATTGGAAGTCGGTACGAATTATTCTGGAAATAAGCATCTGTAATTTTTTCTAAAAACCACTCTTCCGGATCATTTTCAATTTGCTTCAGCTCTTCAATAACAACTTTTTTTTCAAACTCGAACTCTTTATCATTGAAGTTTGCATTACGTACAAGTTCAGATAGAATTTCCAGGCTCTTGTCAGCGAAATCAGCAGGCAAAGTGATGAAATAGCAGGTTGAATCATATTCGGTATAGGCATTGATGTATCCTCCCAGAAAAGTGATTTTCTCATAAATAGCATTACCGGGAAAATGGGGAGTCGATTTAAAAACGAGGTGTTCTGTAAAATGGGAATATCCGGCTTCTTCAGGTTTTTCCCAGGCAGAACCCATTCGAATATGAAGCTGCATACTGATGATCGGATTAGAACGATCCTGAGAATATATTATTTTAAAGCCATTACTAAGTATTTTGTCATAGATCTTCATATTAAGTACGTTCCCAGTTGACGCATGCATAAGCATTATGATTATGAATTGATTCGAAGTTTTCAGATTCGACCCGAAAAGATTTAATTCTAGGATCAGATTTTAATTTAATTGTAATTTCTCTAACCAGATCTTCTACGAATACGGGATTATCATACGCTTTTTCTGTCACATATTTTTCATCTACTCTTTTTAATAGAGGATAGATTTCTGAGCTTGCTGCTGCTTCGATTATCTCTATGAGTTCTTCCAACCAGATAAATTCAGAAAACACTACTTTCAGATAGACCTTGGATCTCTGATTATGAGCACCATAATCACTAATTTCTTTAGAGCAGGGGCATAATGTAGTCAGAGGCACTTCTACTCCGATAGCAAGAGTAAATTCCTTGTATAAGTATGCTTCAAAAAAACAGTCGTAACTGAGCAGTGAGATGATTTTTGATACCGGCGCTTTTTTATCGATAAAATAGGGAAAGCGAAATGAAGTGAAAGCAGCATCAGCATTCAGGGCGCTTTTAATTTCACTAAGAAAATCAGGCAGGCTTTTGATGAAATTTTATTTGTGGAATTTATTAAGAATTTCGATAAATCTGCTCATATGTGTACCTCTATGTTGATGAGGTAATTCTACATAAATATCCAGTTCTGCGATAGTATTCTGGATATTATTGGTTCTGTCTTCAACGATTATCGGATACCGGATATTTTTAACACCGACTTTATCGATTTTAACTTTTCGATCGTCACTTAAGCTTTGCAGATCCAACTTATCTTTCATCTTTCGACCTCATGTATCTGGTAAAACCCTCAGAATGAATCTGTTTCAGTTCATCCTTCTCCATGTAAAATATAATTGCGTCTGACTCTGGGAATACATCCAGTAAAGATAAGGCTTCTTCAGGATGGAGAAGAAATAAGACAGTAGATAAGGCGTCTGCAATCATAGTTGAATTAGAAATTACGGTAACAGAAACCGCTGTAGAAGAAGGAAATCCTGTTTTAGGATTCAAAATGTGGTGATATCTTTTTCCTTCATAAATAAAAAACCTTTCATAATCCCCGGAAGTTACAACCGCATTGTTTTTTAAATTTAAAACAGAGATAATATCATTCTTTTCACCACGGGGATGTTGAATTCCTATACTGAGAGCATCATCGTAACCAAAAATTCTCAGATCTCCCCCAGCGTTGATTATCCCTGCTTTTATATCATTATTTATCAGAAATTCAACTGCTTTATCGACAATAAAACCTTTAGCGAGACTCCCCAGATTTAATTTTATTCCGGGGGGTTTAGATAGAGTTTCAGTATCAAAAGATATCTTGTTAAATCCAACGTATTCAAGTGCGTTATCGATCTCCTCCAACGAAGGAATATATTGATTTTCAAAATCCCAGATCTCACTGAGAGAACCGATTGTAATATCGTATAGAGAATCACTTAGTCCATAAAGCTTTTGTGATAATTCAAGCAAAGAATACAGATCATTGTCAAGTTCGTGATACATGACGGAAGAATTGTTTATCTCCCAGATCTGACCATCTTCTTTGTACATGCTTAATTTATACTCATAATCCCGCATCAGATCGAAAGCACTGTCAATAATACTGTTAACATTGGATTCTCTAGATGTAACCGAGATCTCAACGATTGTATCCAGTAAGAATTCTGATCGCTGAAATTCTTTTGAAGAATAATATTTCCAGTATAATGCTGTTAGTAAAATCAGCACAAAAATCAGGACATTGATAAAAACATTTCTTTTTTTCATATAACAAATCTTTTAATTATTTTATCTCAAATAAATATGTAGTAATATTTTTGTCAATATAGTACGCTGAATTACAGTTTAACCCAGATAATGCAATAGAATTTTGCAAATAGCAGCATTCTTTTATGTGTGAGCGAATTACAAAATTATTTCTGAATATCTTTATGATATACATAAAAATTTTATAAACCATCACCCTATAAAATATTACCACTCTTTATTAAACCTCTATTACATTATCTGGGTTTAGTTGAGAATAGAGTTCGATGCTTCTTAAATGGAAATTCTTCTGAAAGTGGTCTGAAAGATGAAGAAGAAAGATATTATTGATTTCCCTAATAGTTGAATTATCAAGATCTATACTACTGAGATAATTGCCGATAGAATTGAATATTTTAAAAATTTCTGCTGTGTGGGGTGAAACCTGTATCAAGGAATCAGAACGAACAGAGCGGGAACATTTCCTGCAGACAAGTCCGTGTTGAGTAAGCGAAAACCCAATTACTTCTTCAGTTGACCCTTTACAGATAGCACAATGTTTTAAGTTTAATTCTATTCCCAGTTGTTTATACAGATTCAATAAAAACCGCCAGAATATAGCGATCGGATTGAACTTAACAGTTTTAATGTAGTCAATGAACTTATTGAACAGAATATATAATTTTTCCCAATCATCATCACTTAATTCAATTTGCCGGAATATTTCGATAACAGATTGGATAAGAACATTGTGTTCTAACCTGGTGTTGAAAGCGTGAGCAGATATCAGTTCAGCAGATTTCAGAATATACCAATTGGAACCGGGTTTGTTATAAAGCTCAATATTGAGTTCGTTCATTATATCAGTCAGCCCTAAAAGCTTGCTGTTTTTTCGTTTTACACCCTTGGCAATTGCTGTGATTTTACCGTAATTTTCTGTAAGGATCTCTAGAATTTCGCTTGTTTCCTGGAAGGGAGCTTTATGAAGAATAATTCCAGTCGTGGTTAGATCACGTTGCTGAGTTTTCATGAATCTTGAACTGGTTACTCAACAGTAACACTTTTCGCCAGATTTCTAGGCTGATCTACATCCAATCCTCTGAGATCGGCAACATGATATGCCAGTAGTTGTAATGGTATGACGGAAAGAAGTGGCTGCAAAGTCGGGATTGTATCAGGGATCATGATGCTGTGTTCAACAATTTTACGAATTTCATCATCACCTTCCGTTGTAATTGCGATTATTTTTCCGTTTCGGGCAATGACTTCCTGCAGATTGGAGAATATTTTTTCGTAAATCGCATCCTTGAGTGCAATGGAAACAACAGGCATATGTTCATCTATCAGTGCAATGGGTCCATGTTTCATTTCAGCAGCCGGGTATCCTTCTGCATGAATATAAGAGATTTCTTTCAATTTCAAAGCGCCTTCCAGTGCAACGGGATAGTGCACACCTCTACCAAGGTAGAGTGCATTTCTGCTGGTTTCAATTGTTTTAGCGATCTCTCTGATCGAATCGCTGGAATCCAATATTTTCTGGATCTTAGCAGGTATTAATCTCAATTCGTCTAAAAATGAACTTCCTTCGGATGGCGATAGATGTCTCATCCTGCCCATTAGTACAGCTAATAATGCAAGGACTGTAACCTGAGAAGTGAAAGCTTTTGTGGAAGCTACTCCGATTTCGGTACCAGCATGAATATAAACTCCACCATCAGATTCTCTGGCAATAGAGCTTCCGACAACATTTGTTATTCCCAATACCCGTGCTCCTCTTGCTTGTGCTTCAATTAAGGCTGCCAGGGTGTCAGCCGTTTCACCAGATTGACTGATCACGAAAACCAAAGTGTTTTTTGGGATGATCGGATTTTGATATCGAAACTCGCTGGCATATTCCACTTCAACTGGGATCCTGGCTAAATTTTCGATCAGATATTTACCGATCAATCCTGCGTGCCAGGATGTGCCACAAGCAATTATCTGTAATTTCTCAACTTTCCTGAGCTCATTTCCGCTCATGTTAAGACCACCGAGGCGTACGGTTGAAAGCTTGGGTACAAGACGTCCTCGGAAAGCATTTTCAACTGAAACAGGCTGTTCATAAATCTCTTTCAGCATGAAATGTTTATATTCACCTTTGTCCAGGGAAGAAACATCCCAATCAACCTCGGAGATCCTGGCTTTAGCGATCTCATTATCAAGATTCAGAATCTCAAAATTCTCTGTGTTCAGGGTAACAATCTCGTCATCGTGCAGGTAAATGACTTTATTTGTATGGATAATAATAGCATTCACATCAGAGGCAACGAAATATTCATCTTTGCCGATACCCAGTATAAGAGGACTTCCTTTTCGGGCAGCCAGTATTTTATTCGGATAATCGGAGTTAAGAATTGCGATCCCGAAAGTACCTTCTACCAGTTTGAGAGCTTCCTGAACAGCCAGTGTGAAATTTGATTCGGTTCTACTGAAATGTTCGAATAAATGAGCGAGAACTTCCGAATCCGTATCACTGACGAATTTATGACCTTCAGTAATGAGTTTCTTTTTTAGATTCCTGAAATTTTCGATGATCCCATTATGAACGACAGCAATCTTTTTTGTGCAATCCATGTGAGGGTGGGCATTGATCCTGGTGGGTTCACCATGGGTAGCCCAGCGTGTATGAGCAATACCTGTATTAGCGTAGGTTATTTCAGGATTGGGTAAACTTCTTTCCAGATCGACAATTTTCCCAGCTTCTTTATATATTTTAAGCCCTTTTTCCTGGTTGATGATTGCAATCCCGGAACTATCATAACCACGGTATTCAAGCCGTTTAAGTCCCTCTATCATGATAGAAGTAGCATTCCTTTTACCAATATAACCAACGATTC
>JAUVIJ010000200.1 GCA_030592835.1 Candidatus Cloacimonadota bacterium
AGATAACTGTTTGAGCCCATCATGAGCATTTTTTTACCATCAACAATAACCTCGGTATCCTGCTCAGATTCGATCACCCGGAAATAGGGATAAAACCCCATAGCTATGACTTTTTTCGCTTCATCATAACTATATACTTTGTCTAATAATCCCATAATAATCCCTTTAAACATTTCAATTTTTAATTCAAGAACTATTTAGTTTATATCACTGTCAATAAAATTATTTTTCGCCGTTAATTAATCATTATGATATTCTCAACAGCGCTGAGATTTTTCCATCTGATCCATTTTAGAAGAAAGAACGTTATTCTACTGATCCCTGCTGAACCAGTAAATTTCATTATTGGAACTGTCCGTCATGTAATTAATTCTGTCTATTAAACCCAGAATAATGAATAGAATAAAACGTCTTTTCCGGCAGTTAACCGATGAAAATACAAAAAAATGTGCTACATGCTTTCATTCTTCACTTCTCTGGTCATTATCCCTTTTATTATAATATAGAGTAAAGCAACTCCGGCGATTGCGGCACCGTACCATCCCAGAGATGTCAGAAAAGAGACCACAATGCCCGAGATCAGTACACCAAAAAAGATAAACAAAATGGATTTCCAGAAACTCAGACCAAAAAGGTAGGCTGCCAGTGAGCCTGTCCAGGCTCCGGTAACAGGCAGAGGAATAGCGACGAACAGCATTAACCCGACTTCTTCATATTTCTCTATCACTTTCCCTTTCTTTCTTGTCCGCCGGAAGACAGCTTCCAGGAGTTTTCTCAGGAATTTAACTTTGAAAAAAATCTTGGTGATGAAATCAAAGAACAGCAGGATCAAAAAAATTGGCACCATATTGCCCGTAACAGCAATGGGGAAAACTTTCCAGAGGGGAAGCTTATAACTCAATACACCGATTGGAATAGCTCCACGTAATTCAAAGATTGGGATCATTGCTATTAAGAAAACTTTCACTTCGTCGGATATTTTTAGTTCATCGATCCTGGCTTTCACATTATCCTTCCAGCCTTTACAGCTAAGAGATAACGGTATAAGGATCAATAAAACAATGAGAAGTAATTTTAATGTGATTACCATCCTTCCTCCCCGATTAAAGGAACGAAGGCACAACCACCATGAAATGTCCGGATAATACCTTCTTTACTGTTCTTTACCTTGATCAAGTTTTGAATATATTTATCACCTGCAGGTATTATCAGAATCCCCTCATCTTTTAGTTGATAAATCAAGCTATCCGGTATATCTGGAGATGCAGCAGAAACGATTATTTTATCATATTCAGCCATTTCAACCCATCCAACTGTACCATCGCCAACTTTGAAGTATATATTTTTATAGTTCATTTCCAAAAGCAGGTTCTGTGCTTCTACGGCCAATGATGTTATCCTTTCTATCGTATAGACCTCTGCCGCCATTTCTGCTAGAATCGCTGTCTGATAACCAGATCCTGTGCCGATTTCAAGGATCCTGTCGGTTTTTTTTACCTCCAGTAATTCCACCATGATCGCAACCATGTAAGGCTGAGAAATTGTCTGACCCTCTCCAATGCTGAGGGGAGAATCACGATAAGCCAGATGCTGTATCTCACGTGGTACGAAAAGATGTCTTTGCACCCGTTCCATGACCTTTAATAAAGCCTGGTCCTTTATTCCTCTGTTGGCAATTTGTTTTAAAACCATCTGTTTTCTTTGATCTTCGAACTTCATTATGTTTTAAGATCCTTTTGCTTATTATCTTCAATCCATGACTTCAGCTTTGAAAATGATCTCTGGACTGTAAAACTCGGATAGATAGGTGTTATGGAAATATAATCTTCTGAAATCGTTTTAAAATCTGAATCTTTCTCATTTACCCACAGAGGTTTTTTTCCTCCGATCCAGTAAATAATTCTCCCCCGGGGATCCTTCTGCTCGGAAACAAAATCCTTATACCGCCGATGCCCCGTTTTTGTGATCCTTATCCCCTTGATCTCAGGAACTTCCACATTGGGAATATTAATATTCAGAATCTCGTTTTTTCCAATCAATTCGTACAATCCTTTTTTCAACATCCAGTTTAGATAATAGGCTGCTGTTCCAAATTTTTGATCGGTGTGAGCGGCAAGAGATATTGCAATAGCCCTGTATCCCATGAACATTGCTTCCAGCGCAGCTGCTACTGTCCCTGAATAAAGAATGTCCTCTCCCATGTTCTGTCCACTATTGATGCCGGAAATAACCAGGTTAACCGGTTCAGTTATAATAACCCTCGAGGCAAGGATGATACAATCGGCTGGACTGCCGGTAACAGCAAATCTGTTCTTGCTGCGTTCCTGAATTCTCAACGGTTTGTGCAAGGTAATGGAATGGGAGGATGCACTTTGTTCTTTATCGGGAGCAATTATAATGATCTCGTGCCCATTTTTCGTTAATTCAGCGGCAAGAATATTGATCCCGGGAGCATCGATGCCATCATCATTGGTTAGAAGTATTTTCATTATTCTCCTTTTTGGTTACCCCTCCGGTAACTATCTTTATAAAATTGGCAATATCACGAAAATGAATAATATGACTAGTTTGATCTCCATAAATTGTTTTTATGGGAATGAAATCGATCAGTGCTTTTTCCCTGGCATACTTCAATATGATCTCGGTCTCAAACTGATATCTGCTGGAATGATATTTGAATTGACTGTATAGAGCAAGAGAATACAATCTATATCCCGATTGTGAATCTTTTATTTTCATACCTGTTACCAGAGAGACTATCAAACTTGTTAATCCGTTACTGCAAATCCTCATCAATGGCATTTCTGAAAGCTGGAAAAGTCTTTTTCCAATAACCAGATCAGAGGTTTTTGTGTTTTGTTCTTTGAGAAAAGCAGGAATCTCTTCTGGTAAATGCTGTAAATCCCCATCCAGGGTTATAGCATAGTTGTATCCCTTTTGGCAGCATCTATCCAATCCCGCCTGAAGAGCTGCTCCCTTGCCCAGATTAGTTTCAAAGTCGATGACATTAATACCCAGCCCCGATGCCAGAGAAAAGGAATTATCAGTGGAAGCATCGTTGATCACGAATATCTGATCCCCGGGAAAATGGACTTTTACTCTCTTGATAAGATCAGGCAAATATCGGGCACAATTATAGATAGGTATTACAACAGCCGTATTATTAAAATCTGCAGACAAACTCTTAGTAATTTCCATCGGAATACAGGCAAATCAGTTGTTCCCAGATGTCAAGCATTCCTTGACAAGAAAATATTTGACATTAAAAAAAGATTTGAGAAGAGGGATAAAAAAATTAAGAGGTGTTTCAATGGAAGTTAAATATGGTACTATTTCCTCCCGGAAAGCGATGGAACTCGAAGAGACTTATGGTGCACACAATTATCATCCCCTTCCTGTTGTTATCGCGAAAGGATCAGGAGCACTGGTCTGGGATCCCGAAGGAAATGAATATTACGATTTTCTTTCTGCTTATTCCGCTGTCAATCAGGGACATTGTCACCCGAGGATCGTTAATGCTCTGATCGATCAGGCCAGGATTCTTACTTTAACTTCACGAGCTTTTTTCAACAACAAACTTGGAGAATACGAAAAGTTTATTACCGAGTATTTCGGTTATGATATGATCCTTCCCATGAATACCGGTGCTGAAGCTGTTGAAACTGCTATGAAACTATCCC
>JAUVIJ010000028.1 GCA_030592835.1 Candidatus Cloacimonadota bacterium
AGGATGGCTCCAGGTATTTTGGTCCCTATATCGATGCTAAAGCTATCCGTAGAACCTCGAAAATGTTGGAATGGATGTTTCCTTTTCGTACTTGTAAACGAATTATTCCTGATGAAGAAATCAAATATAAAAGAGCATGCATGAACTACCAGATGGGCAAATGTCTGGCTCCCTGTGTGGGCAGGATTTCAAAACAGGAATATCGGGGAATTATAGATAATATTATCGATTTTCTCAATGGCAAGAATCAGCAAGTTATCGAAAATCTAAAAAAAGAAATGTCTGTCTTTGCCGATATGATGGAATTTGAAAAAGCTGCCGGGATCAGAGACCGGATCAAATATATCCAGAAATTGAACAATTCGAGAGCTATGTATTTTCTGGATGGGAAAAACAGAGATGTCGTAGGAGTATATAAAGAAGATAAAGATGCTGTAGTAGCAGTTTTGAAAATCCTTTCCGGGAAACTTCTTAACAAGGAGATCCATGAAATGAACAATGCTGCCAATAATTCTCTATCGCAAATCCTGAAAGCTTTTCTACTCCAGTATTATTCAGGCAAATTGGATCATTTACCGCATAGGATCATTCTCTTTCAGAAGCCGGATGAATTCGATGAACTTAATTCATTGCTGAAGAACAAACCGATCACACCGGGAAGAGGGGAGAAAAAAACGTTGGCTCTAATAGCCAGGGAAAATGCTTATAATTATCTGGAAGAAAAGAAATTACGGCATATACGAAAAAGCAGCAGAACCATATATTCCGTTAAGGAATTAAAAGATAAACTAAATCTGAAAAGTTTGCCCCGCAAGATCATCTGCCTTGATGTTTCTACAATCCAGGGATCTGATACGGTTGCATCACTTGTTTTTTTTGAGAATGGTAAACCTAAGAAAAAACATTATAGACATTTTTTAATTAAAAGCGTTACCGGTCAAAATGATTATGCCGCACTGCAGGAAACTATGGAAAGGTATCTAACTAAACTCGATCAATATGAAAAACCTGATCTGATTATTATTGATGGTGGTAAAGGGCAACTTGGTGCCGTAAAAAAAGTATTGACGGCTCATGATCAAGATATAGAATTAATATCTCTTGCAAAAAGGATCGAAGAGATTTTTCTTCCGGGACAGAAGCTGTCTTTTCTCCTACCGAAATCATCATCAGCTTTGCGTCTCGTAATAAAATTAAGGGATGAAGCTCATCGTTTTGCCATCTCCTATCACCGAAAGAAAAGAAAATCCCGAACTCTAATCAGTGAATTGGATCGTATTAAAGGTATTGGTTCAGATCTTAAATTTCTTCTCTTGAAAGAATTCGGGTCAGTTGAAAGGATTAGAAAAGCTAATATTACAGAATTAACGAAAATTAAAGGGATCGGTCAGCAAACTGCAAAAAAAATCCTGAAGGAATTGAACCCGGATAATGCAATAGGGTTTTATTGAAGAATTGTAATAAGCCTAAGGCTTATTGATGCTATTTACAAAGTTCTATTGCATTATCTGGGTTGAATACCAGGGAGGGAGATTGAAAAGACTATTCTTAATAATATTTTGTTTACTGATATATTTATCTTACACTCAGACCAGTATTGAAAACCTTCAGGAAAGATTAACCGAATCAACTGGCCGTGATCGAATTGTTATCTTGAATCAAATAGCCAAAAAATTGCAAAGGGAATCACCCTTATCCAGCATCGAATATAGCAAACAGGCAATTTTACTCTGTGATCAGATTAATAATAAATCCAATAAATTAATTGCTCTTAATAATATTGCTGATGTCTATTATTTTCAATCAGAATATGATTCCGCCAGAGTATATTATGAATCAGCTCTGGAAATTTCAAGGGAACTGAAAAGCAAAAGTTCTGAAGCACGAGCTTTTAATGATCTTGGTATAGTGGCAGAAGAAAATGAAGATTATATAAAAGCTCTGGAGAATTATACTAATGCATTGGATATTTATCAATATCTGAATGATAAAGAAGAGATAGCAAACACTTTGAATAATATCGGTATTATTTTTGAAGATCTCAATGATTATGGAAAATCACTGGAATATCATCTGCAATCCCTAAGAATATATGAGGAAATGGGTAATGTTATTGGAATTTCAATTTCACTGAATAATATCGGAAATATCTATCATAATCTTGGTAAGTATGAACTTGCTCTAAAATATTACGAGGAATCGATAATAATTGATCTGGAATTGAAAGATAAACAGGGAATATCCACTTCTTACATAAACCTTGGGAATACATACAGTTCCATGCAGGAATATGATAAAGCCTTCGATTACTATGACAAAGCACTGGAAATTGATATGGAAATGGGTGATATGGAAGGTCAGGCTTCGGGATATAACAACATCGGAATTATCTATCACGAACTCAAGGAATATGATAAAGCCCTGGATTATTATCAGAGATCCCTGGCAATATCCCGGTCTTTGGAAGATAGCTGGGCGATCGCTAACACTCTTAATAATCAGGCAGAATTATATTATAATCAACAAAAGTATAACGAATCTCTTACCTATCTTGATCAGGCTCTGCAGGTAGCAGAGAAAAAAGGAACTCAGGATATAATGCTGGAAAGCTACCGTATAGCCGCTGCTGTATATAAAGATATTGGAAACTACAGGGAAGCATTTAAATACTATGAAGAATATTCCAATTTGAAAGAAGTAATTATACTTGAAAGTATCGATAAAATATATAGTTTACAGCATCAGTATGAAACGGAGAAAAAAGAGAAAGAAATCCAAATCCTGCAACGAGAGAAAAAATACAATAATTTTGTCAGAAATTCACTGATAATCGGAATCTTCTTTACTATTTTGATAGGTTTTATCCTTTTTTATCTTCTGAGTAATAAAAAGAAAGAAAATGATATCCGTAAACAAACTGAAAAAAAACTGCTTGAAAGTGAATCCCGTTTCAGGACTCTGGCTGAAAAAATCCAAACAGCTATCTATACTATCGATAAATTTGGAAGGTTTAAGTATGCAAATCCTGCTGCCTTTGAAATGACCGGATACAGTGAAAAAGAACTATCTTCACTGAAATTTATTGATATTGTCCATCCCGAATTCAAAGAGATAGTAAAAGAACGAAGTTTTTCCAGATTGAATGGGAAGAATCCAATTAGCAATTACGGATTTAAAATAATAACCAAGCAGGGTAAGGAAAAATGGCTGGAATTATCAAATGGTCTGATCAATGTCAATGGGGAGACTTTGATCTTGGGAACTGCGGTAGATGTTACGGATAAAAGAATAGCTGAAAAGAACCTGATTAAAAGTGAGGAAAAATACAGGACATTGCAGGAAAATCTACATGTGGGTATTTTTCGATGCACTCCTGATGGAATCTTTATTTCCATTAATCCTGCATTAATGAAGATGTTCAAATTCAAAAAAATGTCCGATGTGCTCAATACTCCCATACATGAACTATATTTCGATCCTTTGGAAAGAAACATAATTCTGGATAAACTGAGTAGGAAAGGGGAAATCCTGAACCAGGAACTGGTTTTTAAAAAAAACGATGGTTCTATTTTCTGGTGTAATTTTAACATAAAAGCGGTTTATGACAGAGACGGAAACTGGATCTACCAGGATGGGATAATTCAGGATATAGATGAGCATAAAAAAATCCAGAATGTAAAAGAATTGATCTATAATATTAACAGTATCTTCATGAGAACCCCTAACCTGCATGACGCTTTTGCCATGATCAGGGTTTATTTGAATCGGATTATGGATGCAACAAATTTCTATGTAGCTTTTTATGATAAAGAAAGCGGTTTGATTTCCGCACCTTATTATAAGGACGAAAAAAAAGATCATGTTCCCAAACCTCAGCCTTTAGGAACAGGGTTGACTTCTTATATAATAAAAAGCGGTAAATCTCTATATCTCGATTCTAGGAGAAGAGATGTATTGATAAAAAAGAAAGATATTCCAGAATGGAATTGGCAAAGTAAACTCTGGATGGGAGTTCCTTTAAAAATCAGCAAAAACTATTTTGGTGTTATGGCAATTCAAAGCTATCATGATGAAAATGCCTATACAAGGGAGGATTTAAAACTTCTGGAAACCATAGCTGATCAAATCAGCAGCGTTCTTGTCCGGAAAAAACAGGAAGATGCACTTAAAGCAAGTGAAAATTTCAGTAGAGCTATTATTAACAGTTCACCTCTGGGTATATCTGCCCGGGATAAATTCGGTACTTTGATAATTGCCAATGAGGCTTGGAAGAAATTATGGGAAAAAACCGAACAGGATATCGAACAGGATAAAAAGAAGAGGAAAAAGTTTGAACTTAATCAAAGGGATTCATATCTGGGAGAATATAAGGAAAAAGTTAAGGAAATTTATAAAAAAGGGGGAGAACTATATATTCCCGATTTGAGATTAGAACAGAAAAAGAATGGTAAAGTAATCTGGATCACCCAGTATTTTTATGCAATAATGGATGAAAATGATAAGGTCAATAAAATTGTTATCATGACTGAAGATATTACCCAGAGAAAACTGAATGAAGATAAAATTCGCGCCTCATTAAAAGAAAAAGATATGTTACTGAAAGAAGTATATCATCGGGTTAAAAATAATATGCAGGTAGTATCGAGTTTATTGAGGCTGCAATCTTATCAAATCAAGGATGAAGAAGATAGAGCTTATTTCAAGGACAGCCATAACCGGGTTAAAACAATGTCCCTGATACATGAAAAACTCTACCTGTCGGATAATCTGGAACGAATAGATTTTAAAGGATATGTAATCAGTTTGACTACGCATCTCTACAGCTCTTACTCTATTAGTCCTGCTGACGTTAAATTACAAGTGAATGTGAAAGATATTAATCTGGATATTAATAAGGCTATCCCTTGTGGATTACTTATTAATGAACTTGTTTCGAATGCGATCAAACATGGTTATACTATTGGAAAAAAAGGGACAATTGTTGTAGAATTGAAATCTCAAGCCGGTTATAAATTCCTATCGGTGAAGAATGATGGTCTACCTTTTCCCCCAGATGTTGATTTCAAGAATTCCGAAACTTTGGGATTACGCTTGATACAAGCATTGACAGAACAACTTCACGGGAACTTGACCTTGAACAGGAAGAACGGAACTGAAATCACAATTAAGTTTAAAATCTAATAAAGATCTGTTTTTGGACAGCTCTTTATTGTATTAAACTACAATACTGACAAGTTTCTTTGGTATAATGATGATCTTTCTGATTTCTTTTCCAGCTATATATTTCTGTACATTTTCCAGACTTAGAACTTCGGATTTGATCTCATCTTCACTGGCATTTATATCTACAGTAAGTTTACCCCTGATTTTTCCCATGATTTGAACCACATAAGTAACTTCTTCCTGATACAGATATTTTTGCTCATATTCCGGGATTCCATATTCATGAAGAAGTTTATCAAAACCAATCTTACTCCATAATTCTTCACTTAAATGCGGTGCAAAAGGATACAAAAGATGTGGGATGATCACGCAGGATTGAGCAAAAACTACTTTATTATTCTTATTCGTAATTTCTCTGTTTTTGATTGCATATACATTATTCAGATGCTCCATGATCGCCGCTATCGCTGTGTTATATTGAAATCTCTCCAGATCATTTATTACTTTTTTTATCGTATGGTGAGTACTGTATCTCAAATCTTTGAAGTCGTTACTTACAAAATCTGATCCAGCAGTTTCAGAACAGTATTCACTGATAATATCCCGTTTCTCTTCAAATAATCGCCAGACCCTGTTTAAAAAACGAAAAGCACCTTTGACTCCTTCATCACACCATTCAACATCTTTTTCCGGGGGAGATGCAAACAACATGAAAACCCTTACAGTGTCTGCTCCGTACCTATCAATAATATAGGCAGGATCAACTGTGTTTCCCTTAGACTTAGACATTTTTGCACCATCTTTTGTTACCATACCTTGAGTCAATAGCCTTGCAAAAGGTTCGTTCGATTTTACAAAACCCAGATCTCTCATGAATTTGTGAAAAAACCTGGCGTAAAGAAGGTGCATGCAGGCATGTTCGATACCGCCTATATATTGATCAACAGGCAACCAGTATTCAGCAAGTTCCGGAGCAAATGGTGCCTGATCGTTATTAGCATCAGTGTATCTGGCATAATACCAGGAACTGTCCACAAAAGTATCCATCGTATCTGTTTCCCTGCGAGCTGGTTCCCCACATACAGGACAGGCTACATTTACCCATTCCTCTACTGAGAGTAAAGGATTCTGGGTCGTTTTACCGACCTGAACATTCTCCGGCAGGAGAACCGGAAGATCCTCGTCCGGTACCGGAACAACACCGCATTTTTCACAATAAATAATTGGTATCGGATTTCCCCAGTATCTTTGTCGGGATACACCCCAATCCCTTAATCTATAAGTTATGACAGCTTTACCCATTTTGTTTTCACCCATCCATTTTGTAATTGCTGCTTTGGATTGGATACTATCCATATCATCAAAATGCTTAGAGTTTACCAGTATACCAGGTTCAATATAAGCCTCTTGCATTTTATCGAGAACAAGGGATTTTTCGGGATTCTGAATCACTATTTTGATCGGGATGTCATATTTTCTGGCGAATTCAAAATCTCGCTGATCATGGGCTGGTACTGCCATTACAGCCCCAGTACCGTAATCCATCAACACATAATTAGTTATCCAGATTTGCACCTTTTCTCCATTTACAGGATTTAAGGCAAATCTGTTGCTGAAAATCCCTTCCTTGGTAGAATCTTCAGCGGTACGGGAAATTTTATCTTCATTAATCACTTTCTGACAGAACCTTCTGAGTTTAGAATCTTCCGGCTCACTTTTCAGCCACTCCGTTACCAGTGGATGTTCAGGTGGTAAAGCCATAAAAGTACAACCGAAAATTGTATCCGGTCTGGTTGTGAATACTTCTATTGTTTTCTCACTATGTTCAATCTTAAAATAAATTTCAGTTCCTGGGCTTTTACCGATCCAGTTAACTTGCATGGTTTTAACTTTGTCAGGCCATTCAATCACATCGGAGAAATCTAATAATTCCTCAGCATAATTTGTGATCTTAAAGAACCATTGTTCTAGTTCCTTCTGATTGACCAAGTCTTCACAACGCCAGCATTTTCCTTCTTCAACCTGTTCATTTGCTAATACGGTTTGACAACTTTCACACCAGTTCACAAAGGAGGATTTCTTATAAGCTAAGCCTTTCTCGTACATTCTTTTAAACAGCCACTGACCCCATTTATAATATTCCGGATGACAGGTGCTGACTTCCCGATCCCAGTCAAATCCAAACCCAAAACTATTGAACTGTTTTCTCATAATATCAATGTTTTCATCTGTTGTCAGCCGGGGATGAGAATGATGTTCAATAGCAAAGTTCTCGGCAGGCATTCCAAAAGAATCATAACCCATTGGTTGCATGATATTAAAGCCCTGCATAAGTTTATGTCTGGATAAAGCATCAGCAATTGAATAATTGGAAACATGCCCCATATGCAATGCTCCAGATGGATAAGGAAACATGGACAGAATATAATACTTCGGTTTTTCTGAATAATCAATTGCTTTAAAGATCTTCTTCTCAAGCCATATTTTCTGCCACTTTTTTTCTATTTTTTCAAAGGGATATTCCATTAGAAACTCCTGAAATGTTTTTTGTATTGGATGCTGAAATATTGATTTCCCCATCAGGGGAGTAAGAATAGGTCCAGTAACAAATAACTGGAGAAAAAATTATGCCTTAAAAATTCAATATTTATTCTTTTCCTCGATTTCAAATCCTGACTCCTTAAATAAATCAGTGCAATGTTTTTGGGTTTTTTAAATTCGGTCAATATTTTTTCAATGATGAATTTCCTTGTTTAAAAAATCTATATTTCATAATTTGAATATAGTTGATGTTTGTCTCATCCTAAAAGTCCCTGGAGACTTGTCTGCTTTTGGTATACTTTTCCAATGAGGTGGGGGGGATAAGGTTAGTTTAATGAAATTGAGATTAATAGAGAAAATATTGGAACTTCAGTAATTTTACAGAACCTTTAAGCTTATAAAAAAAGGGAGAAACAAAATTACATATAATTCCAACGTGAAACGTCAGATTGCCATGAGCATTGGATTTGAGTTTACTCAATGTGGAGCTGCTTGTTTGTGGCTTCTATTATTTAATCCCTGACATTTTATCTATATAAAACAAACCATCAAAAACTTGCTGCCAGTTTGCCTTTGTAGCCTCATTATGACAATCACCGGACATAATAAAATCAGGATTTTCTCTATTTATATGAGGATTCTTCAAATCAATAAATCCATATGCAATCGATTTGGAATGAATCATACTCTCCAATGAGTTTACTTCTGAAATAATATCTGTTGTTTCTTCGAAATTATACTTATATGCTTTTTCATTATATTTCCCTTCATAGGTAATGAACGCGATCGAATATATCTTATCTTCATACTCTCTATACAGAATTTCTCCCATTAGATTACCGATCCAATTATGATTGATTCCTTCCGCATCATATTCTGCAATAACATCTTCCGGAAATAAGCAGGACATGTTTTTTAGAGTATGGAAACTGTGTGCCCAAACAATAATTTTCTCACCTTTAAATTTATGTTCATAAAGCCATTTTATGTTATCTGCCATTTGACAATCTCGAATAATATGTTTGTTATCTTGAGAGCACCATTTATATTCTGCATGTCCCTTTAAATTGCGCATTTCTTGGAAAAAAAAGTCTTCGTCTTTGGAATGGTTCGATTCTTTAATCTTAATTATTTTGTTCATTGTTTCAAAGAAGACGGTTTGTTTCTCACGCGAAAATTTATAGTTATTTGGTTTGGAAAGAAGATCAAAAAGAGTTGTTTCAAATGCTTTATAATCATCTTGAGAAGAAATCTCTGAAGGAATAGAAGTCTTGATGAAATTCAAATAATTCTCTTTAAAATCTTTATCGTTTATACAATTGAAATATTGGCAATCAAACCCGGTAAGAAATAATGGATTATCCGAATGATTTTCATTCTCTAAATATTCATAAAACGGTTGAATTTCTTTTCCAAAAGTCCAAAAGTTCCATAAACTTTTTTTAAATTCAGTAACTGATATTTTCTTTTCTTTGAATAGGTCTCCATTAATGTTACAAGCGTAAAAATCTGACTCATAAGCTAATACATTAAATCCCATTTCCTCGTGTAAAAAATTAATTATTTTTGCTTTAGCAATAAATGCAGTTCCATCGCCATGATCCTGTTCTCCCAGCAGAACTATTTCAGCATTCCCAATTATATTTTTGAGGAAAGCTAAATCCGAAGTTTTGCTTTCATTCAAGTTTATTGTTTTAATCTCAACTAAATTATCATCTAAAAATCTATTTAGTATCTTGCGATCATTCATTTCTTTTTCACTGCTGCTTAATACTCCGCAGAATATCAATATCGATGATATTATAATTATGATTCTCATTTTACCTTTATTTTTGCCATTAATGCCGGCATGACATGCCAGATCGCCATAAGCATTTGATTTGAGCTTGCTTATACTCACGATTCAATTATTTATTAAAAGCTTACCGAAGCAAACCAATTTTCTCATTTTTTTCAGAACGAAGATAAAATTATTTACCCGAAAAACTTACATTATCAAAGAGAACTGCCGGCATTCTGTTGCCAATATTATGAGGTTTATTTTCAACAGCAATTACGTTTTTCATTGTTTCATAACTATTTCCAGCAATCATTGAATCCTTTACTCTTCCGATAATTTCTCCGTTTTCAACATATAAACCAGGGTTAACTCCTATCGAATAATCACCATTCGGTATATTTCCGCTGTGAGCTCCCATAGCTCCTTCAATAATAATCCCACGATCGATCATTTTTATCATTTCCGCAAAAGAAACATCACCGGGAAGAAAGGTCAAATGAGCTGGATTTGGAGTTGGTTTTCCTGAATAATTGCCTTTGTAACCGTGTCCGGTTGATTTCACACCCAGTTTTTGAGCATAATACAGGTCATAATAGAAGCTTTTTAGAACCCCATTTTCTACCAATATAAGTTTAGAAGTCGGTATTCCTTCATCATCGAATGCAGTTGAATTGTTGAAATTATCATTCAGGGGATCAGTGAAAATTGTTAATTTATCACTGAAGATCTGCTGACCTATTTTGTCAGCAATCGGAGATGTCTTTTCATAAATTGATTGTGCATTTGTTCCTGTAACAAATCGCCAGTTAAGAGTATATATACTTCCAGGCATAAATATAACTTTTAGTTTTCCAGATTTAGGTTGAACGGTTTTTTCTCCAATGTTGAATAAAATTATCATTTCATCCGAAGAGCTTTCAGGGAATGGAATGAAGAGTTTACTATTAATGCTTCTTCTGATTCCTGAAGCTCCTCCGGGAAATCCTAAACCTCCATAGGCGCCATAACCGGATGTTTTTTTGGAATAATCAACACCTTTGCTGTTCATTAATCGCTTTTCGCTTGTATAAGTCCAGGAAGCAGATGAAATCTCAGCATTGGTTTTTTCTTTCCAGTTTTCATTAATTCTACTGCATTCTTCTACAAGTTTTGTGCTGTTGATCTTATCAATACTTTTGTCATAAGTATCTAATGTGGGTAGTTTCCTATATGAAGGAAGCTGATAATCTGCGGCAACTTTTCCTTTTAAGGAATGAAGAGCATTGGATATCAATTCTTCTCTACAATTCAGATTTCTTGTATAAGCAAAACCGAGTTTACAGTCTTTGATAATTCGCAGTGCGATTCCTGCTGAAAAATCCGATTCAATATCGTGGAGTTTTGCATTCTCGAACGAAACTGAGTTACTACTACTTTCTTGTGAATACACTTCTGCCTGATCGCTTACCTTTGCTGCCATTTCGAGCAACTTTTCCATTATATACCTCCCACAATAAGATTATTTATCAGAATGTGTGGTCCACCATGACAAGAGCGAATATTCAATTGTCCCTTCCCGCATCCACCTATTTTACCAAGAACAAAATCATTTCCAACAACAGAAATATCTTTTAATGTTTGATATAAATTTCCGGAAATATTCAAGTCCCTGATCATTCCTGTTTTCTTTCCGTCTTTGATAATGTATCCGTATTGACTACCAAAAGTGAAATTTTCACCAGCGGTTTGACCACCTTTGGCGTCGATAATATACAAACCGTCACCTAACTTTTCAAACATCTCCTCGAGTGAAGTTTTTCCCGGTTCGATATAGATATTTCCCATTCTTACGATTGGAGCAAAATGATAATCTTCGGCAATCATATGTCCGGAAAGCGGTTCGTTAAATTCGGATGCTGTTCTTCTAGAATGCAATCTACCCGAAAGAATTCCATTTTTGATGAGCTGCACTTTTCGCACTCTAACTCCCTCATCGTCATATTTATAGAATCCAAGCTGGTTTGGCATTGTGGCATCATCGATGATGTTCAAAATATCGCTCCCTATTTTTTGTCCAATCTGCATTTTAGCACGCATTGCTGGAAGAGTTTCGATGATATCTGCTTCCGAAAAATGACCGAAAGCTTCATGAGCAAAAACCCCTGCCAGACTCGGGTTTAAAATACAGTTGTAGGTCCCGCCTTGAACCGGTTTTGCATTGAGTAAATCCAAAACGATCTTTGTTCTATTTTCAAAATTTTCTTCTTGATTTCGAACTGAGTAAAATCCATCACTTCCACCTGAACTAACTCTGATATTCTGAAGTAAACTTCCTTCTTTTGCTGTGAGCATTGCCCTGGCTCCTACTGTAATCAGGTTTTCATTGATCTCTGAGCCTTCGGAACTCACAAAATATTTTTCTCTGATCACATCAAAATATGAAGTCGAAGTTGTTGCTATTTTTTCATATTTTAAGGGAATATCATTGTATTTGCGGATTAGTTCTAGTTTTTCTTCCATCGAAATTTTTTGCGGGTCTTCGATCAGTATTGGTGAAAAGTTATCTTTTATCACTTCGGTTTCCGCAAATTTAATTGGCTTTTTAATATTCCGTGAAATTAGTTCGGCATTTTCTTCTGCGATTTTAAGGGCTTTTGCCGCATCCTTTTCTTTTGTAAAAGCAATCGTTGCAAATCCACCGTTTTTCAACACTCGGATCACAAATCCGTCTGTTGAATTAGCTCCGATAGTCTTCAATTCTTTTCTGTTAAAAACAATATTTGTAGAAGTTTTCTTTTCATAACGAATATCCATGTAATCAGCTTTGGAGTAATTCAATATTTTTTTTAGTTTTTCAAACATAATTCTCCTCTCATTTATCCTTTGATTTTATTTCGTGTAATATTTTGCATACGATACGATTCTTCTTGATTTTGTCAGTCACATTTTAACCAAGCCTAAGGTTAACCAGCAAACCAATGGCTTGTAAACCTATGGCTGGCTGGTAAACCTTCCAAAGGTCAACAAATTATGGTTACTTCGTATGAGATCTTTAGAAGGTTGAAGGAGTTTTCTTTAGTAGTAAGCATTTTTTAACATCTCTAATTTTGCCATTTACATTTAGTTTGTAGAAGTAAATGCCCGCTGAAACAGGATTCTTATTATCATCTGTTCCATTCCATTGTCTGCTATGTTGGCCAAGTATAAGGTGTTCATTAATCATTGTTTTAATTTTTTGACCTTTGATGTTGTATATGTTCAAGCTTACTTTCCCTTCTTTTGGAGTATTAAAGGATATGGTAGTGATTGGATTAAAGGGATTGGGATAGTTCTGAAACAGATGAAATTTTGAAACTTCAGGCAAAACATCGTCTTCAATATTATCCATTCCATATTCATAAGCTCCAATATCAGGTGCAGAACCATAATATTCATTTTCTGCAATATCAAAAAGAACTTCTCCATTCCATTCATAATAGGATGTTCCTGTATCTATACAGGGAGAATTTTCACTTAAAGAATAATCACTATTTTGCGGATCTTCAAAC
>JAUVIJ010000097.1 GCA_030592835.1 Candidatus Cloacimonadota bacterium
CCTGATTTGAACAGATATTTGAAGTTGCTTTTGCTCTTCGTATATGTTGTTCTCTGGCTTGTAAAGTCAGAGTATAAGCACGTTTTCCGTCAGAATCAACAGTTGCGCCTACAATTCTGCCAGGCATAGTTCGAGCGAGATCCCGTTTGGTTGCTAAAAAACCGAACAGAGGACCACCGAAATTCTGTTCATTACCTAAAGCCTGGCCTTCTCCCACCACGATATCTGCACCATATTCAGAAGGTGCATTTAGTATCGTCAGAGAAATCGGGTCGACCACAGAGATGAAAAGGATTTTTGGATAGCTTTGAATGATGTCCCTGATTTTGAATACTTCCTCAAGGTTTCCGAAAAAATTCGGTGTTTGGATAATTACACAGGCCACATCATCACTTAATTTTTTCTGCAGATCATTTATTTCTATTATTCCATCTTCCGATTCAATTTCATTTAATTTTATGCCTACTCCTTCTGTATAAACCCTTATCACATCTTTGTAAAATGGATTCAGGGTACTGGCAAGTAAGGCTCTATTTTTTTTGGTTTTTCTAACTGCCATTAAAATGGCTTCTGCAGTTGCGGAGGCACCGTCATACATACCTGCGTTGGAAATTTCCATTCCCGTAAGATCGCTGATCATGGTCTGATACTCATAAATATACTGCAATGTTCCCTGGCTGACTTCTGCTTGATAAGGTGTATAAGCACTGTGAAATTCCGGACGATTAGTAATATGATCTACAGCAGCAGGAATGAAATGATCGTAAATTCCACCACCGAGAAATGAATTGATTTTGTCAGATGACAGATTTTTATTAGCTAATTCAGCAATTTTTCTGGTGATCTCCAACTCAGAATAAGATTTTTCCAGGCAGCATAATTCGGAATGAATAAATTTCCTGGGAATATTACTCAGAAGATCTTCAAATTTACTTACCCCGATTTCAGAAAGCATTTCTTTTCTTTCCTGGTCAGTATTTGATATGAAAGGCATATGTTTCTCCTTATTAATTTTGCAGAACTCATCTTTTCTAATAAATTCTCTGCATAAATTTTTATCATAAAATTATCTGTCAAATAAAAGGTATTCGAAAAAGGAAAAATGTTAACCGAGAACTCAGAAATGGTTCAAGATTGTCGTAAAAATTATAATTAAACCGGAGATAATTAATAAAATCAATACTAAATTACGGAATATTTTTTCTGGAATCTTTTTCGATAAAAGACTTCCGGTTATTACCCCTAACATTAAGGCAGGAAAATATTTAAGAGATGTATTAAATACTTTGGAGGTCATTAAATTATTCGCTGAATATAATATTATTGTGATTATGTTCAATATTATAAAATATAAAGCCAGGTTAGCTCTGAAATACTGCTTTTTCATTCTAGTATCGGTAAAATATACTATCAATGGAGGTCCACTTAGAGAAATACTGCTGCCTAATACTCCACTGATAAAACCGAAAAGGATTTTGACAATTTTGCCTTTTTTGATTTTTAATTTTAATCCTGAAAGAAAAAAAGCCCCCCAAAAAATCACGATTATACCGATCATAACTTTTAGAATTGAATTAGGGAAAATTAAAAGTAAATAGGTTCCAAAAGGTAAACCTAATATTCCGAAAACTAGAAAGATCCGAATAGCTCTGATCTGTATATGAGTTCTTGCGGAATATAATACAACAATATTGATAATAATGGAATAGATTATCATCACAGGAACCACTTCATGAGGAGCAATTAATAAGGTAACAAAAGGAAGAGCAAACAGGGAGAATCCGAAACCGCTTAATCCTTGTAATAAAGCAGATAAAAAGAAAATAACAGATCCTAATATAAAAATTATCATCATAACTGGGTATTAAAAAATTTATTAAATAACATGTTGTCAAAAAATATTTGGTGAAAATTTATTAATGTTGTGCTTTCTTGACTTGACATAAAACAAGAATGGTTGAAAAAGGAAATAATGAAACTGTTTTCCAATCATGATATTCTCTTGATATTACTGGTATGTTTATCAGTTTCAGGGGTTCTTTTCCCCGATGAAATTGAGACAGCCGTAGAAATTTCCATATCCGATTCCATGTATGTAGATTCTCTAAATGTGAAAGAGCAACTAATTGATTCCCTTTATTATTCAGCAGACAGCGTAAAATATGATTCTAAAAAAGAACAAATAGATCTGATGGGGCATGCCAAGGTAAAATATCATACTTCAAACATTCAAGCTGAGGAAATTTCTATAAATTTGCAAACGGAACAAGCATATTCGACTGGGGAATCGATGTTAAAAGACGGATCTCATTTTCTAGTTGGTAATAAAATCTATTATGATGTCAATACGCAGTGGGGTATAATCGAAAATGGGGCGAGTAAATTTGATCAGGGTTATTATTATGGAGAAGAAATAAGAAAAATTGATAAAGAAATATTCGATGTGGATAAAGGGTTATTCACTACTTGTAATTCCCAGCATCCCCATTTTTATATCCAGGCCGATAAACTCAGATTATATAAGGGTGATAAAATCGTAGCTAAGCCGTTAATATTTTATGTAAACCATTTTCCCGTACTGGCTCTTCCTTTCGGGACATTCACCATAAAACGAGGAAGAAAAACCGGAATATTGGTACCTTCTCCAGGCTATAACAAAGTTGACGGTAAATTCATAGAGAACATAGCATTTTATTATGCTTTTAAAGAATATGCTGATCTAACTTTGTATTTTGATTATTTTGAAAGGACAGGATGGGAAACTGGCTTAAAAGGGATCTATAAAAAAAGGTACAGGTATAATGGAGATTTCCTGGCTTCTCTGAAAAAACAGATCACCGGACCAGATAATTCAAACTATGAATGGCATTTAAAATACAAGCATCACTCAGATTTCAGGAATAATACTACACTTGATGCGGACCTGGATTTTGTCAGCAGTAAAAAAGTATGGGAAGGAAGCGTAGATATAGATGAAAGATTGAGTGAAAAAATAACTTCAAAAATCTCGTTTAAAAAACCACTCTGTGGAAGTAGTTTGAGAATCTATTCCCGATATACAGATGATTTTAAGAACGAGAAAAAGGACATTATTTTACCTTCCATCACATTTTTATTACCATCAAAACCAATATCTGAGTTGTTTATTAGTAAAGATAATTTCGATGCTGATGTCTGGTGGACAAATTTTTCATACTCCTATAATTTCAAAGGGATTAATCAGGGTCAAATAAACGATCCCGATGCCAATATTGAAGACATTTTGTATAAATCTAAAAAAGACAGTGTTGGAAATTACATTAATCAACATAATCAAGGGATAAAACAAAGTGTCAGACTCACATATTCGTATAAATACAAAGGGTGGTTATACCTGAATCAATCTCTATATTATAATGAGGCCTGGTTCGACAGAGATAAAAATGATAATAAATATGTCAGGGGAGCTGATTATTATTCAAGTTCGAAAACATCATTTTCTTTATATGGATTAAAGGAAATACCTCAATTCTATATTACAGCAGTAAGACATATCATCACACCATCCATCAGTTATATTTATCAACCCGATTTTTCCGGAAACGACAAATTTTACAGTTTTGGAGGGATCAACCTGAAAAATTCTGATAGACAAAGAAAAATTAGTATGTCTCTGGAAAATAAATGGCAACTTAAACTTTTTAAAGGGAAAGACAGGGGAGATAAGAAGATCAATGATTTTTTTAAAATCTATTCGACCCTGAATTATGATTTTGAAGCTGAAAATAAAGGCTTCAGTTACTTGAATCATTCCTTATACTTAAAACCAGGAACGATTAAACACTTGATTATGGATCTATCTTCTTATCCTACTTTAAAGATCACACAAAATACTTATGATTTTAAAATTAAAGGAAACAATATAAACGATTGGGATTTTGGATTGGAAAACTGGAATTTCGATTTGAAATCAAAAATTTCTTTTTCGCAGGATGCAACTTATATCGATTATTTTCCGGAATCGGAAAACAGATTCGTCTCCAATCAATTTTTTCAGAGCGACAGCCTGGATTGGGATCAAAGCGAGACAATATCTTCTCTGGAAGAAATTGATATGTTAAAACAGGATAGAAAGAACTGGACTTTCAGTTTGTCTCACCTTTTAAAAACGAATAAAACAATGTTCGAAAATAGGGAATTCACCAACGATTTACGAACTTCGATCTCGGCTAAAATCACAAAAAATTGGTTTGTTAATTACCAGAATTATATTGATCTGGAAAAACAGGAATTGGTTTCTCATCGTATAACGCTGACACGTGATCTTCATTGCTGGAAAATTGTTTTCAAATATGTAAAGGAAAGAAGTTATTGGAGTTATAGTTTTAAGTTGTTTAATATACAATTACCTGATGATTTGAAATTCAGAACTTCAGACCATAGAAAATAAAGACTGTTCCGATTTTGCATAAGGTAATTTCATTGTTTTATTTAAAAGCTCTTTCAGATTGGACTTTCTCATACATCATGATCGAGTTCAATCTCTTAATATTTTCTCATTACACCTACACTATAAAATCTAGCCTATAGATATGATTTTTTATTTTTTATTCGAAATTTTAGTACAAAAATAAGTAGTCTTTTGTTAACTTCGATTCCAGAAAAAAAATGAAACAGGTACTATAAGAATTTATTCTTATCAAATTTTATATTAAAAGTTGGTAAAGGTACACTTTTAGATATGTTTTTGTATTTCCATCGGTGCACAAGATTTCAGAAATATTACTTGACTATTGTCTTTGTTTTCCTCAATTTTGGTAATTGCTAAAGAATGTTATCATTCTGCATATAGGTAACTTATTATAGGTTAGATGATTAAAAAATTCACGATAGGAGTGTATATGGAGCAAAATTCATATTTATTTTGTCGTTTTATCAGGTTTGTTTCCCTCGATTTTAAGTTCTAAACCGTCATTATTTGTGAAAAACAAAAAATTTTTATAGAAAAACAATAAAAAATTATGATGTTAAAAAGGAGTGATTTATGAGAAATCGACTGTTTATTTTACTTATTGCCTTTTTATTGGTAACAAGTTTAACCTATGCACAAGATCGTGATCTAACAGGTAGTAATATTATATGTGATGCAAGTACATATACTGTTGGAACCACAACATGGAATTGGACATTAACAAATGCAAGTCCATTGGGACCTTTAGCTGAAGCAATTGTAAATTGTTCGTTTGATTTTCCCGCAGGTGTTTTAGTTAATTCGTCAACCTTTTTTATAAACCCTACCCCCCCTCTTCCATCTCCACCCTTTCCTCCTGAACAGTTAAGATTAACTCAGTTACCAAATGGACAAACTGGTAATGGGCCTATTTCAGTTACTTGGGCTCTAAATTCAGCAGATTATCCAATAGGTGCTCAGCAAATTGCCTTATCATCTACTAATGTGACAATTGCTACTGCTACTTCACCAATTGTGATTGATTATACTTTGTGGGGAGATGGTAATGATGGAGGACTTCATAAAATTGAAGGCACTATCACCTTGGATCCTCCATTCCCACCACCGACAGTTGATGATATTCTAGTTGATATTACACCCGGAACAGAGGGTGTCGATGGCCAGACAGCAATTGCCTGGAATTTAAGTTTTACAGGAAGTACTCTTGAAATTACTGTCGATGTTGGATTGTCTGCAACAACTTCAGTTGAAGCTGATCTTTCCCAGTTCGATCTTCCAGCCAGTTTTCCTTTAGCTGAAACTTTTCTTGGCTCAGGTATCTGGTATGGTCTTTCAGGAGAAGTTCCTCAAGGCTTAATTGATGATACCGGGAATTTTGTTGTAGTAAGAGCGTGGAATGGACCGGTTAATTCCGGTTGGATAAATGACGATGAATTATTTGTCGTCGATAACCAGCTTCCGGATTTCACAGCCAATCCACCCACAGTTACTATAGCATATGATGCAAACAGCAATACTTTTGCAGATCTTAATGATGGTATCGATGTAGATCAACTTACATTCGACACTGTTCCTGCTGCTGTTCTTGGTGGAGACGCCGATAATTGGATGATCAGATGGCATGATGCCATAGGTATCGATACTGGCGGTATTTTAGATGGTAATTCCATCACGTTACCAATGGCTTATGTTCCAGCCGCGAGTGATGATATTGCTGTTTATGATCCATCAGCAGCATGTTTCGATGATGCTGGTAATCTTTTCAATGGAAACTCTACCGGTGGATTCGTTATGGATGCTATTCCGCCGGATGTGACCGGTTGGGGAGATTTTGATCAGTATGATAGACTCGATCCGCCGGATGCTAATAATATTGTAGATTACAACTTTGATCTACCTGATGAAGTTGGCTATAATCTTGGAACAGAAACAACAGCAGATGGTATTGTCTGGACCATTGATGTAATGGGAGAATTTGTATCTGATTTCGATTCTTCCATCATGGGTGGTCTATTCCGCACAGTTGACCAGGGAACATTAAATAATGTAACATGGGATCCCGCGATTCGATGTATGGATAATGCCGGTAATTATGTTGAAGGTAATTCAACAACGCCACCTCTTCCCATTGTCGACAATGTCGTCCCGGATGCAGCTATATATTCTCCCGGCTGGACTTACTCAGTCAACACAAGGGATGAATATGCCGGCGTTGGTGATGTCATCCGTTTAACTGTTGACATTACTGGTATGGGAGTAGTATCTGGATTCTTCGATTTCTGGATGCTTGATCCTGCAGCCGGTGGTGTCGGAAGTAATCCTGCTTATATCGTACCCGGAATAATTGTCGGTAATACTATTTATGGAGAATACACAGTACAATTAGGTGATCTTGAATATATTACACCTCCCGGACTTGGAGTTCAAGTGGATCTCTTAGACGTTGCCAGCAACTGGGCAACTGCTCTTTTGTTTGGTCTGCCGGGCAACCTGATGTTCGTCGATGCCATGCCGCCAGATCTGTCTGGAGCATCTGATATCGATGACAATGGCTACTTGAGATTCTCACCAATATCCTTATTGGTTGCACCTCCTTATTATACCTATACCGATATGCCGGATGATCTGGAA
>JAUVIJ010000107.1 GCA_030592835.1 Candidatus Cloacimonadota bacterium
AAATCCCGAGATCGGAGAACCGATAACAGATACAGTGGATAAAATGAAAAACCTCTGGGAAAATCTGGAGAATGTTCTGATAGTATTGACAGACAGGAAGGAAGGCTCCAAACTGCAGATGAGAGATTTCCTGCTGAAAAACAGAATCCCTTTCGATGCGATCGATCATAACCCGGTAGGTGAATCAGAAACGGGAAAGGTTTTTGCGCATCACTATTACGGGAACTGTAATCCGGGCAAATATTAAGAACATGAAAATCAAATATATTGATAATATCAAAGACATCTCGTCAGAGAATCTCCGGGGATTTTTCGCTGACTGGCCGAATGGTCCCGATCCGGAGACCCATTTGAAAATACTTCGGAAACAGTTATGCCGTCTGGCTTACCCTCGATAGCAGTATTTGCGTTGGTTTTATCAATGCAATCTCCGACGGGATTTTCTATTCCTATATTCCCCTTCTGGAAGTACTGCCTGATTACCGCAAACAAGGGATCGGAACCGGTGTGATAAGGCACATGCTTGACACACTGAAAAACATGTATGCTATTGACATTGTCTGTGATGAATCAGTTACACCATTTTACGAGAGGATTAAATTCAATCGCTCTGCAGGAATGATTATCCGAAATTACAAAAACCAGAATGGGGTAGGCTGATCTCAAATATCAAAACTAATGATGGAAATTCGTGGAAAGAAATGAAAGTTAAATCTGAATAGGAAGCAATGCCTGTTGAGAAAATGGCTCTTACCTGGTTACTGGAATGTTTGCAGAAGTGCTTTCCAAAAGGTCACATCTGGATTGATCGCCTTTTAGATCAATTGCGTTAAAAAAATTCAGCAGCTTTCAACCCTCCTCACTTCGTAAAAATATTAATGAGTTCTGTAAAATTGGGTGTTTTTTTGAGAAACTAATAAACCTAGATAAACTGATGTCCTACAATTGGGAAGGAAATATCAGACAGTTAAAAAATCTGGTTACAAGAGTAGTAACTCTGGCACGAAATGATGTCATAATCGAAGAAGATCTTCCGGAAAATCTCTCGCTTACTCAAGAAGAAAAAAATACCGCTGGTGATATGAAACTTGATGATGTAGAAAAAACACATATCATAAATGTGCTTAGTATTTGTCATGGAAATCAAAAAAAGGCGGCCGATCTTCTTGGTATCCACAGGAATACCCTGGCGAGAAAGATAAAAGAATACAATATTAAACTCAAATAATGTAGCCGATAAACAACATTTGTCAATACCCCGCGAAATTTGTGAGATAACTCTCGTTCCCAAGTCTGAGTCCACCTCGTTCCTAAACCCCTGCTTAGGAACGGAATAAGGATATATAATCTGGGAGCTAGGACTTCCGGAACTAACAATCTGGTTCCCAAGTTTTCAAATTGTGTGAATACGTAAAAAACTATCATCCTGAGCGGAGTCGAAGGACAGAGGTCGCATTACAAAGGCACTTCGACTCCGCTCAGTGTGACAAATAAGTATGTATTCAAACGTTTTCACACAACCTACAAACTTCGTAACGAGAAGGATAATTAGAATTTAGGGTTTTGGACTGGACAGACAATACATTAAGTGAAAAATCTTCTTGTTATTCTTCAGAATATAAAGAATTCAACTGTGCTGAAATTTTTTCGGGGGATACATTAAACAACATTTAATTGACAATAATATCCAGATTATTAGTGAATTGAAAAAGTGTTTTGATGATATCTCTGTTTTCTCAAAGTCGAAAAAAATATCCTGAAAATAATAAAATCGGAGTATTGATTCACTTTATGTTTAAAAGAATGTTTGTTTTATTTCAAAAAGGACAAGTAAAAAAAAATATTAAAGGTGAATTATGTCTGAAGAAATCATTAAGAATGGACAAAATGAATCAAAATCCCGAAAGAAAAAATTGAATCAGAAGCTGGATGGAATGATATGGGGTCTGTTTTTCATCTGGGTGGGTATAGTTTTTCTGCTGGATTTCAGTTGGAGTATAGGTCTGATAGGTATTGGGATCATTATTCTGGGGGAGCAGGTTGTTCGTGGACATTTCAAACTGAAAACCCAGGGATTCTGGATAACCGTAGGGCTGCTGTTAGTTGCCGGTGGTTTCTGGAGATTATGTGATGTGGAAATATCCCTCTTCCCGATTGTCCTTATTGTTATCGGCGTCGTCCCTGAAAAAAAGATCAAAAGAATAAAAGCGTCTAATCAAAATTTGCAGGAAATGTTGGTCATGAATGGCACATAGAACTATCAGATCAAGCTACTCAAATTTGACGAAGAGATTGAACCGTCTTCCCCAGGGAGCACCGCCATCCGAGTTGTTGTTTAAGATACTGGCAATGTTGTTCAGTTCCAAAGAAGCTGAGCTCGTTTCCAGTCTGCCAATCTAACATGGAGCCGTAACGAAGTGAAGATCTTCGAAGCTTATATCCAAACTGCAAATTCAAAACAAATAAAAGCATCGCTCGTTTATTATTTCAATATTTTTTATTTGGAATTTATTTGTTTTTTGGATTTTGTAGTTTGTGTATTTAATATATCGAACTTTTTAAAACTAAAAGGAACCGAATAAGTTAATCACCCATGATGGCAGATATTGGTCAGAAGATAAGTTTTATTGTTTTATGGAGGATCCAACATGAACTTTTTTAAAAGAATTGTTTTTGGCATTATTATCTTTGCAGTTGTACTTATTCCGGCAAAATTAATCTCCAGATTGAGTTTTATCACTCCTCCTGACTGGTTACCAAGATCTGAACTTATTCAAATATTAATCCTGATTTTTTCCCTGATTTTAATTTCCGTCTTCAGCAGGGGTAACTGGCGTAATTACGGATTCAAAACAATCTCGGTAAAATCAGTATTCCGACCTATATTAACAGTAATTGTTACTCTAATTGTATTGCAGGTTATCTTTGCTGTAAATATGAAATTAACCGGAGCTAAAGCCGAACATCCAGGTACTGCCGGCATGTCTTTATTCCAACTCTTTATTTATGTTTTTATCTTTGCAAGTATAGCCGAAGAGATCTTTTTCCGGAGCTTGATCCAGACAATCCTCGCTCCGTTGAAAATAATCCATTTAACAATATTCAAGATTAAGCTCAGTCTTCCGGTTATTATGAGCGCCTTCCTCTTCGCTTTTGCTCATCTGGGATTATTACTGGCAGGAGCAGGAGTGATCTTCACTATGAACATAGTTTTGATGGCATTCATTCTGGGATTGATCGCTGGATATTATCGGGAAAAAACGGGAAGTATTATTCCTGCTATCGCTGCCCATATGACATTTAACTTTATCGGGGGAATTCTTCCCTTGGCAATAATGCAATTACTCTCACAATGATCCTGAATGATTTAACAGTAAATAGGAGATTGACCATTGTTTAATTGTCCAAATTGTAAAACAGAGTTGGTTAAAACAGCAGGGAAAAAGGGAATATTCTGGGTTTGTCCATCCTGTGGAGGTCGTTCCGCCACTATTGGACTTCTAAGGCAAAATATGCCCAGGGAAACTGTAAATACTCTCTGGCAATCTGCAAGAACGGGTGATTATCCGCAATATCGACTATGTCCTGCATGTGAAAAACCCATGAAAGAAGTTCCAGTTCCCGGAGTAAAAAATATTAAAAAGATCGATGTCTGTTCATCTTGTCAATTTGTCTGGTTTGATAAAACCGAATATGAGTCTTTACCAAATCTACCTGTTGAAATTAAAGAAGAAGATAAATTATCACCGGAGGCTCGTGAAAAAATTGCCTTAATTGAAATAGAATTGCTCAGGGAAGAACGTAATATTTCTGATGAAGCACAAACAGTCCCAACTGTCTGGTGGAAATGGCTATTCGGTTTATTGGGAATGCCAATAGAATATGACGAAAACAACTTCAGCCGGATACCCTGGATTACTTGGCTTTTAGCTTTAGTTATTGTGATCGTAAGTGTAATTTCATTTTCAAACTTAGCCCATGTTGTCCGAAAGTTCGGTTTAATCCCCGCTGATCCTTTAAGATATTTTGGGCTTACATTCGTTACTTCTTTCTTTCTTCATGGAAGTCTCTTTCATTTACTCGGCAATGTTTATTTTCTTATCCTTTTCGGTGATAATACAGAAGACCTGATCGGTAAAAAGGCGTTTTTGTTGTTACTCATTTTATCAACATTGTTCGGGAATCTATTTCATATTATGGGAAATCCGAATTCATCCATTCCCTGTATTGGCGCAAGTGGCGGCATTTCCGGCATAATAACCTTCTATGCACTTAAATTTCCCAAAGTTAAACTCGGTTTTATTTTTCGTATATTACTTTATTTCAGATGGATAAAATTAAATGCATTGACTATGTTCTTTTTCTGGATACTACTTCAATTCATTGGAGTGTGGAAACAATTGAATGGATACAGCAACGTTTCCTCATTAGCTCATTTAGGGGGTGTTTGTATCGGTTTTATTTTCTGGATAGCATACAAACATAAATAATGTTTTGGGTTGAAAAAAAAACTTGTGGAAACTTAATTATTTGGAAATAGCTAAGCATAAGAATCCATGAAAATATGAAAAAAGAAAAACCGAACAACGAATATTTCTTCCAGGAAGGCTGTTTTATCCTCGAACTTTTAAATACACCTGAAGATCCCGATGTATCCATTGCCAGAGTTCGTGTAAAATCAGGAGTAACGACAAGACTCCATCGTTTACATGGAATAACAGAGAGATATCTTATCTTTGAGGGAACTGGGAAAATATACATCGGAGACTCTTCTCCCCGGGATATAAGCAATAGTGATAACATTCTCATTCCCGAATCATCTCCCCAGAAAATCACTAATACCGGTTCTTCCGACCTCATTTTCCTGGCTATTTGTACTCCGCGTTTCGTTCCGGAAGTGTATGAAGACATAGATGATTAATGTGCTGAAAATATTATAAGTAAAGGAGAAGAAAATAATGAATCTGATCTTTTTCGGATTAGCGATAATAAGTGCGATCTGGGGAGTTGTATCTTCAATCATGATAACCTCATTTCTATCCAGACAAGGTATTAAAATCAACTGGATATTCTTAAGAATTATGATTCTGAAATATATTCATCAATACTCAAAAATCACATCTGAAAAAACTGGTAAACCCGGACCTTGGTATTATTCCTATATTTTTTCAATGATTCTTGCTTTGATCTTTGTCATAATCGGATTGTTCCTGAAATAATTTGAGCTTTTTTTTTGTGAAACAAACGCAACTGAGAAAATCAGAAACTTGTGTATTTGTACTACGCAATATTCACGTGATGCCGTATGGCGTTTTGTAAAGCGCTGAATTTATTATCTTTCGGTTACAAACAAAGCAACCTCTTTAAAATAAATCAGTTAGAGATTTAGATTGCTTTGGAGAATGGAAGAAATGATAGTTGTACAATTTTGTAGAAGCTTCAATACAAATCTCAAAAGGAGGGTATTATGAGATATATATTCATGTTGATGATTTTATGTTTCCTGCTGCTTGCTTGCCAGCAGGCTGCTCAGGACATTCCTGACATTGTCAAAAACAGCTTCAAGGATTTATATCAGGATGCGGAAGACGTTGAGTGGGAAAAAGAAAACGGAAATTTCGAGGTTGAGTTTGAAATCGGAGAGGAAGAAATGTCCGTTTTATTCGATGAAAAAGGTAATGTGATCGAGATAGAGCTCGATATCAAGGTCGAAGCTTTGCCGGATACGATCAGATTATTGCTGGCAAAAGATTTCGGTGATCACGAAATTCTGGAAGCCGTAAAAATCGTTAAAGACAGCCTTATCTATTATGAAGTAGAATTAGAAAAAGATGAAGCGGAAAAGGAAATAACCTTTGCTGAAAACGGTTCCATCTTTCATCTCGAAGCTGCCGAAGAAAAAAACGAGGATGAGTAATCCCGATCTGATAAAAATCAAATGAATAAGACTCTGATATTTGATCTTTCCGAAGTTCTGATCCGTGGTCTTATAGGCGTCGAAACAGTGATCAGTGCCAGAACAGGTAATCCTGCTCCTGCTGTGTTAAAAGCACTGGGCGGTACAAAATTGCGGCAGTTATGCCTGGCAGAAATTTCCGAGATCGATTACTTTGAAGATATAATCTCTCATAATAACTGGGAGATTTCAGTCGAGGACCTTCAGAAAATAGTCAGAGAGAATTTTAATCTCCCTGTTCCCGGTATGCCGGATCTTATCCGAAGTTTAAAGAATAATTTTAATCTTGTACTGCACTCTGATCATGCTGCTGAATGGGTTGATTATATATTACAACAACACCGTTTTCTGCAATCCTCCTTTCAGTGGATCTTCTTCTCATTTCAACTGGGCTTTCTTAAGAAAGATCCTAATTCTTTTTCAATATTGTTGAACCGCATTGGAAAAACACCCGGTGAATGTGTTTTTATCGATGATGACGCTTATAATATCGAAGTTGCCGATTCCTTAGGCATCCAAACAGTCCATTTTAATGCTAAAACCGATCTGGAATCGGAATTAGAAAGATTTATTTGCTAAAAAAATAATATCTTCTTGCCTAAAATTGCTCTTATGTCTTGAATATTTCAGAAATGCTTCAGAGGAGAAAATCAGTGAAGAAGTTAGAGTACATAATAATACTGGTGAAATCTATAAAAATAACAAAGAAATTAAAGACTGGATCTCAGACCTGAACCGGAGATAAAAGGAGGTTATTATGTCGAAAACCTTCAATGCTTTAACCCAGATAATGCAATAGAGGTTTAATAAAGAGTGGTAATATTTTATAGGGTGATGGGTTACAAAATTTTCATGCATATCATAAAGATATTCAGAAACAATTTTGTAATTCATTCACACATA
>JAUVIJ010000114.1 GCA_030592835.1 Candidatus Cloacimonadota bacterium
AAAGCTTTCTTATCGTATTCACGAATATCCGTGTCATCAATCCTGATCACACCATTCTCTACATCGTACAATCTTGGAATAAGATTCACCAGTGTGCTCTTCCCGGAGCCTGTGGGTCCCAGAATGGCAATTGTCTCACCACGATTGACCCTGAAACTGACTTCATGGAGAATGGGTTTATCGGGATCATAACCAAAAGTAACATTATCAAACTCTATCTGACCCTTCAGGTTGAGTACTGAAGTTTTATCACTGATATTTTCTGGGGGTTCCTCCAGAATTTCCTGGATTCTTTCAACCGAGATCAGAGCCTTACCCATATCGGTTAATACCCGTCCCATCTGCCTGATTGGCCATAGCAACATACCTACATAGGACGTAAAAGCGAGCAATGTTCCTAAAGTAATTATCCCACTTGCTGCCCAGTATGTACCCAGAATTAGAACGGTTGCAATCTGGATCAGACTAACTAAATCCGAGATCGACCAGTACCAGGCTAAAAGCCAGATTAAGCGAAACGTCACATCGCGATATTCTGCGTTCTTCTTCTCAAATTTACCGATTTCAAAAGCCTGCCTTGCAAAAGCACGGACGACCCTGACACCAGTCAGGTTCTCCTGTAAAATCGTTGAAAGTTCTCCTTCAGTTTCATCCGATCGTTTGAAAGCCTTTTTTACTTTCAGAAAGAACACATAGGAGAAAGTAAATAAAAAGGGAACGAGAGAAAGGGATATCAGAGTCAAGGTCACATTCATCGGCAGCATGAAAGATAACGCGAATCCCAGCATGAACAATGCTCTACCCACTTCGACCAGTTGAATTGCAAGAAACCTGCGAATCGTCTCCACATCCGATGTACACCTCTGGATCAGATCACCTGTTTTGGCTTTCACATGATAATCGAAAGGTAAACGCTGGAGATGATCATAGAGACGATCCCTAATATTTCTGACAATCGTTTCCGAAGCCTGAGCCGAAATTTTACCTTTCAGGAATATGAATATTCCCCTCGAGATCGTCAGCAGAAAAAGGATCAAGCTACAGATCCAGATCGACTGTTCCAAAATACTCTTTCCACCCAGAAATCCGAATAAAGCTTCTATCGGAGCTTTCATCCATCCCTGAACAGATAAAGGGTTATCCCCTATTACTGAATCCACTGTAAATCTCAAGATCATCGGCCAGATAAAACGAATAAAAGTTGCCAGCGCAATTGCTGCTGTTGCAAATAAATACTGATTCCGGCTACCTTTCATGAAATCCCAGAGTATTTTTATCTTTTTCATTATTTTATATCCTTACTCATTAAAAGAAATTTTATTACATCATTTTCAATAAAATTAAATATTCCTCCTCTCCGGTCTGGAAAGGATTTTACTATGAAACTACTAATATTCTCCTCTGTAAGGATTAACTAAATAGATTCCCTTAACTGCTAAATTCTGCATAAAAAACCTCCTGTTATCGATTCCTTTACAGAGCAATTCTTTTATTATACTCTATAAGGTTTTCATAAATAAAATTTATTAACAAATTTAATCACATTTCCTCCTGATTGATTTTTCTTCCCGGGGGACCTAATCGGATAGTGATCTTATCCGATAAGGCCAGGAAAAACACAATTTCAAAAGTGTTTTTAACAGTCTCAGCATAATATATCCTCCTTTTATAAAAAAAACTCAAGATGAGCATCTGCCCACCTTGAGCTTTACTATTGATACTATAATGGTGGGATCAGCCTTTTAGTAGCTAACCCCACCAGATTTATTTATATATATTAAATTCTTTTTCTATTAGAAAAAAAACCGCTTAATAGCTTTATAAATTGATAATCTGAAGCAGGATCAGCCGCTTAAGAAGTACTGCCTTCAGGTAGTCTCACAGAAATCATCACTATTAACCTCCTTTTTTTTATAATTTCCTTAGTTCAGGATACTGTTATGTTACTTTTCATTAGAGATCCATAAATTCAGTCAAGTTTTTTCTGAGAAAAAGTTTTTTCACAGAAAAAATGAACTCAAAATCGAGATTTGTATTGTGCAAATTGCATGCCATAGGCATAATATGTTACAGGAGAGGTAATTACAAATAATTCTTCCTTTTACAAATCAGCTATGTGTCCGTTGATGACACTCTATTGTACAATTCCGAACAGGTTATCATAAAACTTTATGCCTTATTATAAAAAACTTGCAAAACTAAAGGCGATAGATTTTACTGGATAAAGATATATTATTGGAGATAAAAACTTGAGAAATCTTTTCAAGATCCGGACCCGTTATCTACTCAGGAATCGCAATGTTTTCCTTTTGTTAAAAAATATCGGTATTCTTCTAATAGTAGTAGTAGCCGGAGCAATTGGAGTATTATTTTTTGAATATAAAACCGGGATCATTAAAAATTTATTTGATGCAATCTGGTGGTCACTTGTTACAATAACCACAGTTGGTTATGGTGATCTTTATCCAGTAACCTTCTGGGGCAGGATTATCGGAATCGTATTTATACTGCTTGGCTTCATCGTTTTTTCCACTTTTACAGCTTTTATTGCCAGTAATTTCATTGATAAGAAAATTAAAGAGAGGAAAGGTTTGAGTAATATCAAGGGAAAGAATCATATACTGATAGCAGGTTGGAACAATGCCTCTGAGAAAATTCTGGATTTTATTCAGAAGAACAGTCCTAAACAATCTATTTCGGTTGTTCTGATAAATGAGCTGGAAGAAGGACCGATTTCCTCACTGCAGAACAAATATCCCGATCTTGAGATAAAGTTCATCAAAGGAGATTTCACAAATCTGGAGATCATGCTGAAGGGCAATGTTACCGTTGCCAGGCACATAATTCTTTTATTCGATGAAAGCAAACCGAATACAACCCCTTCGGATGAACGTACTATCATAGCAGCTCACAATCTCTATGACCTGAAGTTGCAGGGACTGATTAATATACAGTTGAAGGATAAAAAATACATACCTAATCTCAGGAGAGAAAAGATCAAGAACATTATTGTCTTTGATGATGTGGGAGGAAATCTGCTGGCAAATGCAACTGTCCATCCCTCGGTTCCGGATTTCATTCAACAAGCCCTGAAATACCAGGACGGTAAGGGATTCAAAGAAGTTGCTATTCCGGGTGAATTCATCAGTAAGACTTTCCTGGAAACAGCCAAACATTTCAAGAAGAACAACAACTTTATCCTGGTAGGTATAGTGACTATCCAGCCGGATTTTTCCATTGAGAATGTCCTTTCCGATGATACTTCGAGTATAGACAGGTTTATCAAACAGCAGTTCGAACTTTCCGGAAAGAGAATGTCGGTTAAAGAGCCGAAGAGCAGGATCAAGATCAAACCTGATGATGATTATATCATTCAGGAAACTGATAAAGCCATTGTATTGTGAGGTTATGATGGATCTGAATTTCCTGAAAAAAGTATCTTTATTCTCAACTCTGACTAACGAAGAATTGAAGATCGTCGCCGGTAAATTAAAAATAGTCAAATGCAAACAAGGTGAAGCAATTATAACAGAAAAGGAAAAAAGTGATAAGTTATATATACTCTATTCCGGTTCAGTTATGGTTTCCAAAAAAATGACGATGGTTGACGAGGAAGAGACCCTGGATAAAACTTTTACTGTAATAAAATCAAATGATTATATGTTTTTCGGTGAGATCGGATTGCTCGGTTACAGAAAAAGAACTGCTGATGTTATTGCTAAAACTCCGTGCGAATTTTTTTCAGTGAACCAGAAAGATTTCATGGATATAAGTAAGAATCATCCTGAAATAGGTTTCAAGATTTTGCTGGAAGTGTCCTGTAAACTTTCCCAAATCCTGGAAAAGACTAATGAGGATGTTCTTAAACTCACGACAGCTCTGATATATGCCTTGAAATAGCACTAATTTTCTCATCAGCAAATTAAATTTTAATTAATAAGCTGCTGAAATTTTTAATCCAGATAATGCAGTACTAATAATCCTAAAAAACTTGCAGTTGCTGTTGCAGAAGATATCTCCACTATCAAAGCAGTGAATATGGCTATGGAAAGAGGGTCGATCCAACCATTGTTTTTCGGAAATGCAGAAAAGATAGTTACAATAATGAAAAATCGGCAAATGATCCGGACCGATTTACAATCAGCAATACACTTGATCCACTGAAAGCCTGTTATCAGGCCATGAATGCAGTTTCCACAGGAGAGGCGGTTTTTTTGATGAAAGGAATGGTGAGTACAGGAAAATTATTACGAACTGTTCTCGATAAAAAATACAACCTCAGGACAGAAAATCGTATGAGCCTTATTTCCGTTATCGATCTGAAAAAATTGGATAGAATAATAATCATCACCGATCCTGGAATGAATACCTACCCGGATCTTCAAATCAAGAAACAAATTATCGAGAATGCAGTCAGATTCATGCATTCCATCTACATAGAAAATCTTAAAGTAGCAGTTCTAGCTGCTATCGGGTATGTCAATGATGAAATGCCCTCTACTCTCGATGCCACTCTGCTAACCAAACTGTGTACCAGAAATCAGATCAGAGGATGCATCGTAGACGGACCTCTCGCTCTTTCATCTCAACTCCTGTTATAAGTTTTCGGTCAAACTTTTCCAGGACGAGGCAGATAATTCGTAATTCGTAATAAGTGATTAGCAAAAGATACCTTTCGAAAGTTTTCCCTCATCTTTTCTTCGTAAGTCTTTCGTAAGGTTTGGTTAAGAAATAGTAATTCGTTAGAAGTGAAAGAAATTCTACGAAACCTGGAGTCAACGACAAGGCGACGGGGCGAGGGAGCGACAGCGAGAAAGAAGACGAAAGTCGGCAGACAGAAATAAAAGAAAATTATGAATTTTTTAAATTTTAAATGTTGAAATGAAAAACGTGATTAGCGATCCATCAGCGGAAACGAGAAAGTAGACTGAATACGGTAGACGGGAGTCAGAAGCCAGGAATAGAAAGAAAATTATGAATTATGAATTATAAATGTTGAAATGAAAAACGTGATTCGTGATTTATAAATAATAACAGCCTTCCGATTTTTATCTTACAGAAAAAATCACCATAAGAAAAATCGGAAGGTTTTTCAATCTTGGTTCTAGTTACCCCGCTGATTAGCAAGTAACAAACATTATGTTCTGGATTGGCTTCTGTCTCCTGACTTACTTTTTTTAACTTAACCTTTCCAGCTTTATACCAATTATCCTTACTCCAAAAACCCTGAACCTTACACCCTAAACCCTATATCCTAGATCCTAGATCCTATTAAAAGACAGGTTTCGGAAAGTTGTTAAATTGAGGTTCAAGTTGCAAACTTGAACCAACGAATAACTCTTTTCTTTTAACTTTTCTAATTTATCCCCTTCTCCCTAATCCCCTTTCCCTTTTTTTCCACTTTGAACTTTCCAACTTTCAACTTTTTAACTTTCAAACTACTCTTCCTCACACCTAAAACCTTATACCTAATACCCTAAACCACATACCATTTAATCCTAAATAAAAAAAAGCCCCTATTTACATAGAGGCTTACTAACTTATTCAAATTATCTTTTATGGAAAATTAACCTGCAATTTTGTTCCGACATAGGCCCTGCTGCCTTCCTTATTCCCAAAACCATCTTCCATGTCATCCAGCACACCGATCTCGGGGGTGAGTATAATTTTATCAGCTAATTTATAACATACCTGCCCAAAAATACTCATCGCGTTGTCCTGATCCTTCATCTCATCGTTTTCCGAAGCAATATAACCTACACCGAGTTTAATCTTTGATTTTTCATTCAGATTATAAATGAACTGACCGAATCCACCGAATGCGAATGTATTCATCACTTCATTTTTCTCATAATCCCAACCGGATTTTCCATATACAGCAGAAATAATTCCGTAATCAACAATATTCTGACCGTAGTTGATCTGTCCCAGAATTTCGAAATCCTCTGCCTGATATGAGATCGTAGCAGCCATACCATAAGCAACAACCATATCGTCCAAAGAAAGATCGATGTATTCCATACTGGTCGAATCGGCAGGATCATAATCAGGATTAATCACTTCAATAACAGCGAATTCATCATTATATTGGGAAACATTGAGACCAAAGGTTGTATGGATGCATACATTATCTGCCTGGAACTTATACCCGATATTCAATTTGGGCAGCAGCACGTCCATATCTTTAGAATCAGCTACAGGAGCGATTTTAACCGGCTCCATAATCATCAGGTAAGGACCATTATCAAAGGATAATTTTACCATTGGTTTCCGGCTGTCAAAAAAGGTGCCGTATCCGATAAGACAACAATCAAGTCCTGCATTTATCGAGGTAACCTGGGCAGCAAGATCACTGAATCCGGTATAAGTTTGACCGACAAGCAGGGAAAACTTATCGAATTTGTACTCTCCATATATTTTCCTGAGATATGCATTTCCCAATTTGAAACCGAACTCAACATTTGCAGTAAACTTGTCCGAAGAAAAATTAGCACCAAATCGGCTGTTTGCATAAAGATCATAATCCATCGATAATCTTTCTTTACCACCGGTATAATCCTTATCATATTGGACATACCACATTCCGATCCTGGCATTTCCGTAAAATCCCAGATCTGCC
>JAUVIJ010000138.1 GCA_030592835.1 Candidatus Cloacimonadota bacterium
GATAAGATCTGTCTCTGCTTCTATTCTGTTTAGAGAACACAACAACTCAAGTCGTGATATTTCCAAACTTTTTGCCAAAACCTCGACTTCAAATTCCAATCCCGAACAGGCTGCACATTCTACAATCATCCTTTCTTCAGAGATTCTCTGAAACTGTTCCACCACCGAATCTGCAAAAGAATCTGGAATCGGTAATTGATCTACTGTCTTGTATTTCTCACTTAAAACATACCCAAAATCACCTCTTCTAAAAGCTACTTCTCTAGCCAACTCTCCTAATGTTGATAAAAGAAAAAACATTTCTCCCTGCTTACTGGCAATATTTCCAAAGCTTTTTAAAAGATCATGACTTAAACCTGCTTCAAAACCTAACCCCTTATTTAAAATCATCTCTTTTTCATTATCCTGCAAAGGATTCATCTCAACTACATTCTCAGGGTTTAAACCGATTTCTGCTGCCGATTCATTAGCTCTTGAAGTCACTAACAAAAACAACGGTAAATTACTATTTTCGTTTAATCTATCATTCATATATTTCAAAAAATCTTTCGTTGCATCATCTATCCATTGTAAATCATCTAGAAATAATATTACACCGGATTTTTTACACATTTTTACCAAAGAACTGAATATTAAACTATTCAACTGTTCCCTAGATTGTAATCCATTCCCATCTTCATCTCCCGGTAACAATAAGGAAGAAAAGGGTATGACAGAATCCATTAAACTATCTAAAATCGAGTCGATCTGGGAATTATCTTTATTAACCGAGCTGAAGTTGATCCCGCTAATATGACCTAATGCTTGTTGGAGAGGTGTATAAGGGCTAAGATGAGCTTCCTGATTGGGACATCCACCTCTCAAAACTAATAAATTAAACGATGTATTAGTTTTGATCTCTTCAATCAAAGCTTCTGCTGTAGCTGTTTTTCCACGACCACAAGGACCGGTAATCAAGATCATGCTACTTTTCCCTGTTATAAATTCTCCAACCTTTTCATAGGCTTGCTGGAATGCTATAAATTTCTGATATTGAGGTTTTACTATCATTTCTGCTAAATCAGGTATCAATTCAAGTTGGGGATCAACCAGCTTTTTGTCAGTTTCATACTGACAGGAAATCAGGTTTTTTTTCATACTAAAGTAAGCTATTACAGCAAGAGCAAGAGAAATTAGACTTAAAAATATAATTTCGGTTTTGATCATTCTTGGTATTATCAAACCGGAGAGGCCGGCAATTGTTAGCACAGGAACTACAAACCAACCCGCAGATTTCCTGGTGCAATCCAATATTAAACCTAAAATATATCCGACAGCAGTGATAATAAGCGTTACTGCTATTACAACCAAGATCATGGAGGTATCATAAATCAGGATTGTTTCCCCTAAATAGGCAGCCAAACCGAGTCCTACGCTGATAAGAGCCAGATCTGTCCAGCCTTCCGGAGCCAGAGTTTTAATCAGCTTACTTGCTCGTTTACTGATAAGATACCAGGTTAGCATTGTACCACAAATAAGTAGTAATCCATAAATAAAGGGCCACCAGAATGAGAGTTTAACCAGAGTTTCGGGTTTAGGTTGAAAGCTGACAAGAAGTGGGCTTAAAATCCAGGGTAGTAATCTGCCCCAGAAGAAAGCCAGAACCGGCATTATCCAATAGAGTGCTTTGCTCTTTCCACCGCTTTTGTGTTTATTGAAGAATGAGAAAATTAAAAGGGTCAATCCAAACAATACAATATTGGTTACCCAAAGTGGAATAAAAGCATCCCTCCGATCTCGACAGAAACTCATCTCTGCCATCTTGAATTTCGGTGTCCCCTCATTATCCCAATAAATTTCCGCTTCTAAAATAAAGAAATATACGTCATCAACCACATCCACTTGATTGATAGTCACCAGCGCCAAATATGGGTTGTTCATTACATCGCATAAATGTGTAACCAGATCAGAGTTTATTTCGTTTATCTCGAAAGCTTTCAATTCGTCCTCAGTCAGTGATGATGCTATTTCCTGATATGTATGAACGAAGAATCTGGCGTCGAGATTAAAGATATATCTTACTTCATTTTCAAGGGCTTGATTGTGTGGTTTACTATTGATAACCACACCATACTGAGGAGAGTATTTCAAACTTCGATTAAGGATTTCAACTACCTTTTCTGCCCCATTGCAAACAGCTATTACATCAGGATCATCAATAAACTCAAATGTGCCAAAAGCGCCAGCATCACTAAAAATTGTGTTTCCAATTATCCTGTTTAAAGGAAACACTCCAAAAAATGTATCATGAGCCATGTCCTGTTGATAGAGAATATCACTTTGCAAAGTGGAAATCTGCTGTTTGAAATATTTTTTTCCGGATGCAGGTAATTCTATATTTTCTAGATCTATCTCCGCTTTTTCAAGATAATCCAGAGCTTTTGCAAATGCAGACATATCGCCATGTTCACCAATTCCAAGCCAGTAATAAGTATCAGCATGGTGAATGTTTTCTTCAATATCACCATATAGAAACACAAAAGTTAAGATAAACAATGTTAATAATATTCTTCGCATCTACTCTCTCCTTAAACCCAGATAATCCAATAAAACTTTATTGCATTATCGGGGTTAAAAATCTTTTCGCGAACTCCACCCACAAAACTGGTTTATCATTCCCCGATCGTTCCAATTCAGAATACAAATTATCTGCTAAACCATATTCACCTTTTTCAGAAATCCTGCCAGTATCAAAGTTGTAATTCTGTTTAAACCACTGTGGCTCATTCTGTCGGATGAATTTTTCGATCAAAATTTCAATTGATTTCTGGTATTCCTGAAAACTCCCATCACTAACCTGATTAGGTTTAATAAATGCCTGTAATAATAATCTTATCGGTTTATCAGTAAATCTTGCCACTATCGCTAATATTCTATTGATAATAAAGTTATAAAATCTGTTATTTTCTTTATTGCTTAGAATTTTATAGAACAATTTTAACTTTCCAGGTAATTTTCTTAACAATTTATCCATATTTTTTTCGGAAAGCCTCACAGGATAGATTTTTTCAATTATTTCAGATATTGGATTCCTATTCAGTTTATCCGGAATTTTCAGATTTAGTTTTTCGATGCTATTTATCCGTAATAATCGGCGATCTAATCCATTTTCGATCAAAGCATGGATATACTGATTATCTTCATAAGTATAAATTTGATCTTTATGATTTTCTCCATAATAATGCTGAGCAGCGAATTTATTTATTAGCGGGTGTAAGCGTAGATCTGTTTGAAGGTGAAATAACCATCCCAGAGCAAATGCTTTCCAGCTTTCATTAGACGTACTTTTATAGAGAAGTTGTGGAATTTTTGCTGCCAGAAGGTAATGTGACAAATCACTTAATAATGAATCTTCTCCCGGCCAGTAAGCAGCATCAGGAAAACAATTCCCCAGCAGAAAACAGCCACATTTTCCTGCCTTTATCAACCTCTGCTTTTCTAAGAAGCTGCTTCCAACTATAAGGTGGGTTATAATTCCCGCCATTTATTCCCCTAATTACCTCTCTCGCTCTGTTCCAATAAAAAGTCGAATAGATCTCTCACCGCCCGTGACAAGACTTCAGCCAAATCACCACATGCAACTGCACCCCTGAAATATTTATCGATAATTCCCCTTAGATCAGGAAAATTAGCTAACATCGAATTTCCACCATCACTAATTGTCCAGGCTTGTAAAGTACTATTGATATATTGCTCCAAAGTTTGTTTTCCCTTTTGATCAAAAAGCCCGGATGGCTTGTTTCTGGCTTGCCTTATTAGTTCCATGAATCCGGCTGGAATATTTTTATTACCAACAACAAATAACTCAACATCAGATGGATATCCTACAGAAATAACTGCATAAGCTTCTACAAAAAGCTGCATCATTTCACTTTTTTCTATTCCGATTCTTGCAGCCAGATCTTGTATAGAAAGCAGATAATCATAGGTTTTCAGGATTGATATATGCGCGGAAACCCGCTGTGAAAAAGTATCCAGACTAAAAAGAGATGTGCGCAGATATGATTTTATTAAACTGGGATAACCTGTTTCGGCTTTGGTTAACATCGGTTTGACCAGGCCTTCGATCAAATCCTCCCCCATTCTTACAACTGCTTGACTAAATATACCAAAACTACTGTTGGGTGTACCTTCAATAACTTCAGATCGCACAAAAATTTCAGGATCTTCTTCTAATAGATTCAAGTACCAGCTATGTAATTTATCATATACCGGTTTGAGAAGATGTTCTCCTGACTGGGAATTACCTATTTTTGGATAATTAAGTTGTAAGGCAAAATTCACTCCACTGTATGTAAAGAAGCGTGTAGTCCTGCCCTTATCATGTAATTCCATAGATTTAGTAAAAGTATTATCATAAATAGCAATAGTTGATTGTGGGTCATGATTCATTGCAGCTACACAGGCAGGGATAGCAAAAAAAACAACAATAGTGGAACATATCCGATCACGCTGATCTTCTGTAAGAGCATCAGGACCGAATTTCAGCATAATCTCAGTCACTTCATTAATTGCAGAAGCACCTGGTTCCCAAGCATCGATTAATGTTAAAATCGCTTTCTTTTCTTCATCTCTAAATGCTTTATCTCCTTTGCCGAATGACACACCATGTTTTTTAAAAAGGGTATTCCCAAATAGAGAAATTGAATTAACTAACGTTAACTTAACAGATTTACTCAATAATCCGTTAAACAAACCCTTTTTCGCTAATCTCAAATTCTGGGTTATCAGTTTTATCCAATAATCTCCCAAGGTTTTTACGATTTCCTCTTTATGATGCAGAACACCCAGAGTTTTGAAAGTAACTTCCAATAATACGGAAAACAGATTGAAGCCATGTTTAACAAAATTACTGTAGGAAATCTGCTCACGCAATTTTTCCATTATTTCTGCAGCTCGAGAAGTATTATTTCGCCAAATCAGATAAATAGCACGAGATAAAGCCTGACTTACGACTTCAGTTCCCTCTTTTTTAGGGATTTCTTTAAGTAGAGCTAAATCAGCTATTTCAGGAACTTCCACAGCAATATTTATTGCAATTACACGCTCGTAGATGTTACCTTCAACCAATTTTTCAATTACCTGTCGAGCTCGCTCTTCTTCTGCACCCTGGCACATCCCGATAATAATACTCTCAGCCATATCCTTAAGCTCCTGATTTTCGGAGCCTGCTAATCCTAATACTATCGATTCACAACCGTCACATAACCTCACTGCCAGTTTAATTGCTTCGAGCAAAATCGGTGCATCACCCTGATGTGCATGATTTACCAATTTACCGACTATATTTTGATCCAGAGGAGCATATTTCTTAAGGATCCATTGAGCTGTTCTATATTCATAATAACGATCATAAACAAAGCGAATAGCCATATCATCAGCCTGAAAATCCTCGGTGATAATGCCCTCGTCCAATAATCTTTCATAAGTTGTGCGCCAATCTTTAGGGACGGGCTTCACATTCATGGAATCGCTGTTGGGGCAAGGTTCATTCACTTCAAAATCGGGATCTCCA
>JAUVIJ010000123.1 GCA_030592835.1 Candidatus Cloacimonadota bacterium
GATCGCTTTTTTATTATTGTCCTGTCCAGGTGATGCCAGACTTTCCAGAACCAGGACTTTAATTTTTTTCTCAGCAAGAGCCAGTGCTGTCGGAACTCCAGTAGAACCAGCTCCGATCACGATAACATCGAAATTCCTACTCATCGGTTCCTCCCGAGTCTCCGGCGAATCTTCCCAATGGAACTTCCACAAAAAGTGGTCTACGGGTGTTGGATTCTACCTCATTCGATTTAATACCTTCCTGACGGAAAAGCTGTTTGATTAGAAAATCACATGTTTTGGCTCCACAGGGTCCCATTCCTGCTCTGGTTATAGCTTTTATCTGGTTAAGATCGGTCACTCCTTTTCTGATCAATTTCCTGACTTCACCAGCAGTAACTCTTTCACAAAGACAGACCATTTCATCATCTTTAAGTTCGTCAGGATAGATGATCTGATTCTGAAGTTGAGAGACTTTTTCATTTTGGATCCGGAAAGAAACGATCTTTTTGGCTACGGCTTTTGCTGCTCTGATCCTGATGAGCTGGGTTCTGTTGTTGGCTTTCACATCCACAATCTCTGTAACCATAAATTTACCCAGATCGTTGCCGTTAATATCATCGGCTTGGATCAGATCACCCTCTGTTATCTTGTGATTTTTTACTTCATAGGGCAGGGTTACAGTAGGATTATCCTGATCTTTTCTATAATCAACCAGAGTTATGGCAAGACCGGGACAGATGGCAACACATTTCCCACATCCAATACAGCTTCCTTTATAATAGGGCAGACCCATGACAGGATTTCCTTCAATGATAATGGAATTAGTGGGACAGATTGTGGAACAGGGATTACAGGGAATTTCTTGAAGACAATGTATGATCGGGATCACACCACTTTCTTCTTCTGGAATCTTCTGAATACAAATTTCTCCTGGTTCTGATTTTAGAATCTCAGCTTTTTCATACCAGCTTTCGGGGATTTCGGGAATATTGGCTCCCAGATCCCGGGCTATTTGCAATCCGACAATTTTTCCGTTGAACATGGCTGAGGAGGCTTCTGCGATTTCCAGAGCATCTCCGGCAGCAAAAACTTTTATTCCCGCAGCTTCTGCTTCCTCTGCAAACTCACTTACCGGTTCCAGACCGACGGCTATCAGTAAAGTATCACAGTCAAAGGTTTTTTCTGTTCCGGTTAATGGATTGAAGTTCCGATCTATTTCTGATATTGTTACAGAAGAAATACTCTCATCGCCATTGGCGGAAATAATAGTATGGGATGTAAAAATAGGTACACCCAGTCTTTTTAGTTTATCAGCATGTACTTTATAACCACCGCATCGAGGTAGCGCCTCCACAAGACCAACGACTTCGATTCCCGCCTGCAGAGCATGATAACCTGCGATCAGACCAACATTACCACCACCGACTATGAAAAGGCGATCGGTCGGTTTAACCAGATCCCTGTTTACCAGAGTTTGAAAAGCGCCGGCACCGTAAATTCCAGCCAGAGTATTGCCTTTGAAACGCAGGAATTTCTCCCTTGCTCCGGCTGTGTTGAGGATGATCTCCGGTTTTACCAGCCTGTATTTATCCTTATTGATAATGCCTGCCAGTTTATCGGAAAATATATAGAGGGCTATACTATTAGTCCAGACCTCTATATTGGGTTCATTTGCCACTTTTTCAGCAAGCATTTTTCCGATATCGTTACCCCTGGTTCCGGCGTAGGAATCTTCTACAGAACCGAAAAATTTATGGGTTTGTAGAACCAGCTTTCCACCCAGTTCATTTTTATCATCGACGATCAGGGTTTTTATCCCGTTCTTACCTAATTGAATGGCTGCAGAAAGACCGGCAGGACCTCCACCGACTATGAGGACTTGGGTCTTATATGTATCTATGTCATGAAGTTTTTTATCGATATCTGATGCTGGAAGATCCGGAAGCCCTTCAACAGATTGAACTCTCATGGCTTCTGTAACCTCCGTCATGCAGGATTTTACCGGGACGCCGTCAGCAATTACAGTGCATTTGGCACACTGACCATTGGCACAGTATATTCCCTGGGCACTTCCATCCCGGGGATGATGTCCGAAGATTCTGATATCATTGGCAAAAAGAGCGGAAGAGATCACTTCTCCCTCCCGGGCTTTCAGAGGTTTTCCATTCCAGTAAAAGACAAATTCATTTTTTTCTACAATTGGTAGAATTGGATGCTGTTTAATTCGATTATCACTCATTTAGTACTCCAAATCCATGATTAAGAGCTTTTTAAAAGTTAAGATAATATGTAATGTCAAGGAAAAGGTTATAAAATATTACTACTTTTCAATAAACCTCTATTGCATTATCTGGGCTAAAGGCTTCTTCCACGTAAAAGAAAAAGCTGAGGGAATCTTAGTTTTTATTTAAAGATCACAGCAATAGCTGAAGCTGTTTTATGTACTACAATATTCGGATGAGAATGAATGATGTGTCGTTTCCAGGGACCTCTCCTGACAACAGTATGATGTTTATTCCAGTAAACATCTTTATCGATATCATATTCGATCATCATGAGTCCGTCGGCACCAATTTCTCTGGCTTTTTCAATGATCAAGGCATCGAGTTGTGGTTTGCGAGCATTCCTGCCAAGCTCTGCCTGAATCACACCAATAACCTGATGAGGTCTTTCAATCTTTCCCGTACGGAAAATAATATCCTCGTCAACTTTTTTGGGAACTACCTGATAATCATCAAATGTCTGAATGAATCTGACGTTGGAAGCACAACCCACTAATAGAATTAATACAAGAATAACCAGTAAAAAGTTTCTCATGATACAAGCCTCCTTTTTTATTCAGTATAATGGTTCTGTATAAATAATTAGATTATCTATCTCACCTTCCTGTCTTCGTTACAGCAAATCGAAACTACGACATGGCAAGCATTCCCTCTCGGTAATTGCCGGAGGGATGACTTCAATTTTCCTTCTCCTATTAATGAGAAGGGGTTCAGGGGATGAGTTTTTTCTGAAAAATTTTCATTATTCTTGATAATCATCGTACAATCAGTTTACAATCTTTATAACCTTCCGATCTTTCTTATGGTGAGCTTGCTGTCAGATAAAGATCGGAAGGTTTTATTAGTCAGCATACAACAACTATACGATATTCCTTAACAAAGAATTTTCTGAATCACTTCTTCTGTAATTATAGACCCAAAATTACTTAAAAGGCAGTACTTTTATACAGTAATGTTCTTATCTGTTGTCAATTTATATAAGCAAATACCCGAGATTACGCTTTTTCGCTGCTCTCTGAACCATTTCAGGTCAGAAAATCTGACGACAATTCTTCTTACAGAAAATTTTGTTTACAATATTTCAGTAAAATATTAGAGTCAAATCATTTTAAAGGAATTCTAATGAAATTTTCCCGAAAAAAATTCTCGGATTTCAGCACAGGCAAAAAAAATCGGATCCTGGAAAAGTTTATCATTGAGATCGAGCGCAATTGGCAGTTAACTAAAAAACGTATATCATTGCTTCAGGAATTCAGCAATTGCCTGATTTGGTCAGATCATCTGGATCAGGAAACTATCGGGCTGAATATTTCACCGGATCTTACCTACGAAAAGTTTCTGGAAATAGTTGTTCCCCTGGAACAGCTTGTGTCCGGGGATGTCAGGGATAAAGATATTCTGATCCTGAAAGAAGACGGTTTAAAAGAGATAAAGAATACTCTTCCGGTAGTCCTATTGCTGCATAACCTGAGATCTGCTTTCAATGTGGGTGCTATCTTCAGAACTGCAGAATGTTTGCAGATAGAAAAGATCTATCTTTCCGGTTATACTCCGACCCCGGAAAATCCCAAACTCCGGGAGACCGCTATGGGCACCGATCGCAGAATCGAATGGCAGAAAGTTGATGATCCCTTCTCCTTGCTCGTAGAACTTAAAAGTAATGATTACAGGATCTATGCTTTGGAGACAACAGCGGAAGCGGAGTCGATTTATAAAGCCGATCTGGATTTTCCCTGCTGTCTTATCCTGGGGAATGAAGCCCTAGGTATTACCGAAGTTATGCTGAGAAAAGCCGACCGGATCCTTAGAATTCCGGTTAGAGGCTGGAAAAATTCATTAAATGTGGGAGTAGCTTTTGCTGTCTGCGGTTATGAAATACTGAGAAGAAGTGAATTATGAAAGAAACTCTACGAAACCTATCTTGCAGGATTTCTTCGTAAGAGATTTCGTAGAGTTCGATTGAAAGAGAGAAATCAGGAAAAATGAATCGTGATTCGTGGAGAAAGTGACAAGTAACGACATGGAGAAAAGGCAACGGGGAGAGCGAGTGATAAAGCGATAGAAAGACTGGCTGAAAAAATGTAAATAGAAAATAAGAAAGAAGTTAGAGAATTGTTATGGTGCTTGTCTTGCCGAAATATTGTGTAGGCAGAAGCGGAGTCGAACCATGAATGTTGAATTAACATGCAACTTGCTTGTATCGGCGTAATGTAATGTAGCTGGATGATTTGTATTTATATATAGCAAAAACCTTCCGATTTTTATCTTATAGAAAAATTCACCATAAGAAAAATCGGAAGGTTTTTCAATCTTTGTTCCAGTTACTCCGTTGAATAACGGGGAACCAACGATCTATTAAGTTAAATCAATCGACTTATTTCAGGATGCTTTTAAACTTCTTTTCCCCAATTCCTGATCCATACTACCTATGTTCTTCCAACTTTTCAACTTTTCAACTTTTCACTTTCTAACTTTTTTGCATCTTTTTTAAAAATCCGGTTATTTTCTTGTTTAACCAAACCACTTCTCAATAGATCATCAATAATGACTTTGGCAAAATATTTGTCCGATTGGAAATGACAATCATCGGGAAAGCTTTTTTTCATTTCCTGTTTACTGATACGATCGAGAATTTCCAGAATATCATCTCGTGTAATCCCTTTATCAGTAATTTTCTGGAATATTTTACGTTCGATAGGTCGCATTGACCAACCTCCAAAAAAAGCCCGGAATAAAGTTTCCGGGCTTGAATATATAAATCAGATTCTATTTCATCAGTCCCAGCCAGTCACCTACCAGGAACTGGATCCTTCCGATCAGAAGTGAGATACGAGCCATGACGGTATAACCGAAGGATGCTCCAAATCCTACCATCATGAACCAGACGCCGACGTTAGTGACCTTTCCATAAATTCCCTTATGTTCTTTAGAGAAGAAGAAGTAAAGAAGAATTGTCACGGTTCCGATAAAGATCAGGGCTGTGTTGATATTATCGATTGGTAACATGGCGCTTCTCATCTGGACAAGAACCGATCCATGCAAGGACATGGGAACTCCCATACCTACGATCGCCATACTGAAGACGATTGGATAACGGGATAACCAGCTCAGATTCTTGGAAAAACGGAATATATACAGGGAACCCATCAGAGCAGGGATCAGGATCAGAAAATTATGTTCTACAAAGATCGGTCTATAAACGAAAGGTATAAAGGCGTTTTCATAGACAAGGGGAATTGCATATCCCATGGAAACACCAACGAACAGGGCTTCTGCAAACTTGTAGAAAGGATTATCTTTGTACAAGAAAGAGAAAATGCACATAGTTAAAAATGCTGCAATTAAGTTACTTATAGCTTCAAATGACATATTTTCCTCCTTCCCTATTCGCTATATTTTTTCTTTTTCCGGGAGACGAAGAACCCAATATTTCCCAGGATAATGAATACTATTATCATCATATGTGCCACAGTCTGAGCATTCATGCCGATTCTGGCAGTCTTATATTTTCGATTTTCAATATCAGATAATTTGATCCAGGAATTCTTGATCACCTCTTTACTGAATTCTCTGGGATCAGGATTTCCGAATTCATCTTTATGGGTAGCAAAAATATCTACCAGTTTTTCGTATTCGGCAGCTCCTTTTAATCCGCTCAACATTCCTACCAGTTGTCCTGTTTGCAGGTAGGGGTAATTATCTGCAGCCATTACAGCAGTGATTCCGGCAGCTACATTAGCGCCGAAACGAGCCCGGGCGTATATAATCCATGTATAAACAGCGGCAGAGGCAGCGAAATCGATCACAAGATTCATTTCATTGTAATTCTTGATCTCTTTCATGATCGGCAGGTTCTCGATCTTTCTACCCTGATCATCTATTTCCACTGCTTCGA
>JAUVIJ010000233.1 GCA_030592835.1 Candidatus Cloacimonadota bacterium
AAAAAGTCGGGTTCTGGGAATCATCTTTTAAATAAAGATTATGATTCAACTTTAATGATCCTAGGTGGCCATATTTGTAGAGAGGTGTATTCCCGACTCTTAACGGGCTAAGACTTGCCAATGATTCGATCGGGAGCAGATCAAGAAATCCATTTTCATACAAAGCGGAAAACAATTCCCTGAATTTATACCTGATTTTGATATCATCATAGTTATAGACAGTCTTCAGAATTCCACCAGGAGGATTAATATCATTATTTGTCTTAGCGCAGTCCGGACATAGATAGAGGAAAGGTTCTGCAGGATATTCCTTACCGCAACTGATACAGGAGAATTTATACTTTGTTTTCATGCTTATAAATATTCTTTCAAAAGACCGGTTCTCTCATTGAATTCCAGGATTTCCCTATCCCATTCATCTACTTTAGCAAACTGTCTTTTCCAGTAGTCATCATCATACCATTGTGCGTTCAGTTCCTCTACGGATTTCCCCTGTTGCTCGACCCAGGTGAAATATTTTAGATTATGCATTCTTTTTTTCTGATAATAGGTCATTTCGATCATATTATCTATTTTCAAACCCAGAAGTGATCCTTCATAAATTACTGCCGCCTGTCCTTTCTGGAATTCACCTCGAAGGTCTCTTTCTTCCTGCAGACGGCTTTGGTACATTTCCATGGAATCGGTTGCAACCGTGAAAATAATGTCATTTTCATCCATTTCATAATATTTTGCAAGTTTGATAGAACCCATCAGGTTGGCAATGGAAGAAATTCCGAGAAGATCCAGGTTATTAACGAAATTTTCATCGAGGTTCAATTCCCTAATCAGATAATCTTTGCCTTTCTGTTCATTGAACAATCTCATGATCTTCAGGTTGGGCTCATCATCTATACCGGCAACGAGATCCATATTCTTCAGATTATGAATCCAGGGAACATGTTTATCTCCAATTCCTTCGATCCGATGACCACCATAGCCGTTATACAACAAGGTCGGACATTGCTCCGCTTCACCGGCGCAAACTTTCATTAAAGGGAATTTCTCTCGCAGATAATCTGCACATCCAAGAGTTCCGGCAGATCCCTGGGTCAGAAACAAACTGGTAAACCTCTGCTTAGGATTTTTCTCAGCAAGAAAAACTTCTTCCATAGCCGGTCCGGTTACCGCATAATGCCAGAGAGAATTTCCAATTTCTTCGAACTGGTTCAGGTTTACTATTTCATCCCCTCTTTCTGCTTTCAGTTCTTTAACTTTATCGTAAATTTCTTTAACATTACTTTCACATCCGGGAGTAGCAATGACTTCAGCTCCGACATGATAAAGCCAGTCAAACCTTTCCCGGCTCATCTCTTCCGGTAATACTGCGATCGAGTCACAACCCAGTAAATAGGAGTCATAAGCTCCACCACGACAATAATTTCCCGTAGAAGGCCAGAGAGCTTTTTGTGTGGTAGGATCAAACTTACCGGTTATTAGTTTTTCGACCAGCGGACCAAAAGTGGCACCAACTTTATGAGATCCGGTGGGAAAGAATTTACCGATCAGCATGATTATTCTGGCTTTCACTCCGCTCAGTTCAGGGGGGATCTCAATATAATTGACTTTGCCAAAACCTCCACCATGATTTACAGGCTCATTCTTCCAGGTGATCCGGAACATATTCAGGGAATTTAAATCCCAAAGTCCGATATCTTTCAATTTGGCTCTGATTTTCTCGGGGATCAGATCGGGATTTCGCATCTGTTTATAAGTTGGAATAATAATATGTTTTTCCCGACAGCGTTTAATTGTATTTTTCAGTATTTGTTCTTTAGATTTCATAGGATCTCCATCTTAAATTACTATTCTAGTACCGGCTTTTCTTTTAACTGCAGCAGCGATCAATTCAGGTGTCGTGATTATTACCTCTTTTCCACCCGCTTCCAGGAATTCTATTGCAGATTCGATTTTTGGCAGCATACTTCCTTTCTTGAAATGACCTTCCTGACAATACTTTTTAGCTTCAGCCAGAGTTATTTGATCGAGTGCTATTTGATCATCCTGTCCAAAATTCAAATAGACATTCTCAACAGCTGTTGAGATTATAAACAATTCGGCATTAAGTTTGTTTGCCAATAACCTGGAAGCCCTGTCCTTATCAATAACAGCGGCAACTCCTTTTAGTTCGCCTTTGTCATTTCTAATTACGGGTATCCCACCACCACCTACTGCGATCACAACGAAATTATTTCTGATCAGGTCCGCAATAGCATCTTCTTCTATGATCTCCAGGGGATAAGGAGAAGCGACGACTCTTCTGAATCCGCGTCCTGCATCTTCGATTATATCCCAGTTAAATAATCTCCTTTTCTCTTCGGCTTCTTCCTTGGTAAAAAAAGGACCGATCGGTTTTGAAGGTTGCAGGAAAGCAGGATCTTTCTGATCGACAAGAACCTGGGTTATTATAGTTGCAACGCTTTTTTTAATACCCTTTTTTAAGAAGAGATTACTGACGGACTGCTGGATCTGATAACCGATTGCACCTTGAGTATCTGCACCGGCAGACGGAAGAGGTATTTCATGCAGATATTCTTTAGCCAGCTCAGATCGCAACAAAATGAAACCAACCTGAGGCCCATTACCATGTGTAATCACGACATTAATTCCGGATTCTATTATTTCAACAATACGTTTTACCGTTTCCCTGATGCTGTCATGCTGATCTTCTACAGACTGCATGGTCTTACTTTTTATGAGTGAGTTACCCCCAATAGCTATAACTGCAAGTTTTGACATGTGACCTCCTTAAACTCAGATAATACAATAGATATTTTTAAATAGCAGCATTCTTTTATGTGTGAGTGAATTACAAAATTGTTT
>JAUVIJ010000118.1 GCA_030592835.1 Candidatus Cloacimonadota bacterium
AATAAATATGCACTTAGAATAGCTGAAATGTGGAAAAACAGTTCAAATGGCTGGCTGGGTGAATCATTCCTGACTACCGAAGAGGATGTGATCAGGGATGAGGGAAATTCGATACATATCAATGCCTGGTTGGCTCTTGATGGTGATATGGTGGTCGGATATTGCAATCTATACGAATATCAGGAGGATAAAGGTGCGCTTTATATAGGACTTCTTAACGTACGTGATGATTATCACGGGAAAAAAGCCGGTAAAGCACTTGTACTTAAAGCAGTTGAAAAAACAACCGAACTGGGTTGGGATCGACTCGACCTTTATAACTGGAGCGGCAATACCAAGGCGATACCACTGTATAAAAAAACAGGATTCTTCTGGGAAGACCGGGACGAATGTACACATTTACTTAATCTGATACCATCGGTATTAAAAACAGAAATGGTGAAGGAGTACTTCGATGAGATCGACTGGTATGAAGATAAAATCACCTGTGAAAATTGAGAAAGAACGTTTATCGAACCACGTTTCTATCTTTTCTCGGAGACCAAATTGCAGGATGAATGGCTTAGAGATCTGAGAAATATAAAACTGCTTTGATAGGTGCAGAACGTTGGTAAAGAAAATAATTAAGGAGACAAAATGTTCAAACATAAAATCGAAAAATGTAACAGGGATAAATCATGAAATATGAACTTATAACAGCACTCGAAAGAAGAGACCTGATCGATAAGGGTGATGATATTGTCGTTTCCGTCTGGCCGGAATTCATGATGAATGATGCGATTGCAAACAAATATTTCTTTAGGCTCTATGATGTTTTTCCGCGATATCAATATTGGCTTTTGGCTGATGATACGATAGTGGGAATCGGTAATGCGATCCCTCTGAGATGGGATCAGGATCTGGAAAAACTTCCTGAAACCGGTTGGGATTGGGCATTGGAGAAAGGATTCAAAGATCACACTCAAAAACTTCAACCCAACCTGCTTTGTGGATTGTCAATAACGGTGAATCCTTTATTTCAGGGCAGGGGTGTCAGTACGGAAATGATCAGATCGATGAAAAAGATGACTGGTGATAATGGATTTAAAAGCCTTATCATTCCTGCAAGACCGACGTTGAAAAAAGATCATCCGCTGATGAACATGAAGGAGTATTTATCCTGGAAAAGAGATGATGGATTAGCCTTTGACCCTTGGATAAGAATTCATGTCAGAAATGAGGGTAAAATAGTAAAAATCTGTTCCCGGGCAATGAAAATAAGTGGTTCTGTAGCGGAATGGGAAGCCTGGACCGGCATGAAATTTCCAAAAACGGGAGAATACATTATCGCAGGTGCTTTAAATCCGGTTAAATTCGAAAATGATCATGGAATCTACATTGAACCTAATGTGTGGATTGAACACAGTATAATCTAAATTGAACAAAATTATGGAGAATGATATGAGAAAAGTATTCTTTTTGTTTCTATTATTGATGCTGGGATTGTTGCCGGCAGAAAATATTTACGATATACCAATTCTAAGCGTTGCGCCATCGATCGATGGCAGAGTTGATTCCGATGAATGGGAAGAAACTCTAAAGATCGAAGAATTCTATCAGATTTCTCCCGGAGATAATATGGAACCTTCCGAGAGAACAGAATTTTTCATGGGGCATGATAATAAAAATCTATATTTCCTGGTGAAATGCTATGTCCAGGATAAATCAGATATACGTAATTTTCATTGCAGTCGTGATAAATTAAGTACAACTGACAGGGTGTTTATTTATCTCGATACTTTCAATTCCATGCAGAAAGCCTATTACATCGGAGCAAATCCAAATAGTGAGCAGGCTGATGGGATCATTGTCGAAGGAATTGACCCTTCTATTGATCTGTTTTATAATTCACGGGGTAGAATAACTGATTATGGTTACCTGATCGAATTCTCATTACCATTGAAAAGCATAAAATACCGAAGTGGATCCGATGTCGAATGGGGGTTGTTTGTGGAAAGACATATCCCGGAAAAGAATGAAGAGATTTCCAGTTTTCCTGTGAAACGTGGAGGAGGGAATTTTTATGACAATTATGGTAAGATCCGATTTTCTGAACTACCTTCCAATCTCTCTCTGAAAGTCATTCCTTCCTTGATTGGAAACTATTCTAAGCATGAGAACTTGCTAACCGATGAAATCGATGAAGATCAAAAAATCGAGACAGAACTGAATCTGTTTTTTGAACCTTCTTCCGTGGTTACTGCGACCATGACCATTAATCCTGATTTCAATATAATAGAGGCGGATGCTTTGAATATAGAAGTTAATAACAGGTATCCGACTTTCTGCCCGGAAAAAAGACCATTTTTCATTGAAGGAACCAATCCTTTCAATACAAATATCAATATTTTTCATACACGCCAGATAATAGAACCGAAATGGGGTGCGAAGATATCGGGATCTTTCGGTAATTATTCATTCTATACTCTCGCAGCAATAGATGATAATGCACCCGGTGAGCGTTTTTTGCCAGAAAACACAGAATTTGCTGATACACCTTTTGGTTTCCTTGCTTTTTCAAGAAAATTCAATGAAAGTGATGACCAAATAAGAATAGCAGGGACATTTAGAAAATTCAAGGATTATGAGAATTACCTGGTAAATCTTGATAATAATCTCAGGATCAATGATAAACTTGGTTTTAATGGTCAGTTACTTTTCTCCAGTAACGAAATACCTGAGCAGAAAAACCTCGATTATGGGTTTGGCTATAATGCAAAACTGGATTATTATAACGGAACCTGGTATATTCTTAATTACGCCAAAGCGATCAGTAAAGACCTTGTTGCTGATCTCGGTTATATTCCCGAAGTCGATCTGAGCCAGATAGGAAATCGTATGGAATTCCAGATCCACGCTCAGACTGATCAGGATTTCATCCGTTATCTTGAGATTGCATCCATACAGAATATCAAATACGATTTTGATTGGAAAGATATCAGAAGTTTTTACTGGGAGGGAATGGCAGGTTCATTATTTAAAAATAATTTTCAAATCTGGACAGGATTGGAGATTATGATGGAGAACTATATGGGAAAAGATTACTACATGTATTATCCCTGGTTGAATCTGCAATATTATCCCATAAGAGAAATTGGAGGAAGGTTGCTGTTTGTCGATGGAAAGAACCTCTGGTTCGGGGATGAGAAAGGGAAGTACGGTGATTACCGAAAAATGGAAACAACCTTATATTTTAGACCTACCAGGAATATAGATATTGAATTCCTGCAGAAATACCATGAAACCAGTTCTTTTTACATTGCCAGAACATTGGAGACAAAGATCAAATTCCAGATACATAAGAATTTCTGGTTCCGGGCTATTGTTCAGGTTATGAATAACGATCTTTATGCTCTGGATATTAAAGATGAAAGCATCGATATCTTTCCCATGTTCACATTTAAACCTAACGCAAATGGTGCTTTGTATCTAGGTGCGTCTAAAAATGAGACAAGAAACTATTTTGAAAAAAATCTTGATATAAATACGGATAATATAAATTACTTTCTAAAGATCTCATATACTTTTGATATGATATAAAAAATAGGAGTTTTTATGAAACCTGAAGATTTGAAGAAATATGCAGAATATTTTAGAGAATATACTGAATTAAGATGGCAGGAAAATCGTAATTCGGGTGTCACGATGGTAAATGGAAACATGATCAGGAACAATCAGACTTCTCTGAACGGTATATCTGCAAGGGTATACAAAGATGGGAAATGGGGGTTTGCTTCCGACCCTGATTTTGAAGCCGTTAATGTGAAAGCTGTTATCGCAACAGCAACCGAAAACGCAGTTTTTCTCGGGAAAAAAGGTAAGGCAGATGGTGGTGATTTGCCCGGAACTCAAACTGAAATCACCAATGATTTCAGTACTACTCGCAAGAGGAGATCAAGAAAGGAGATAATCGAATTCATCCAGAATATCGATGCTCATATCATTAAACACTATCCTGATCTCAAATCCAGAACAATTTCGCTGGGTTGTCTTGACATGGAAAAATCATTGATAAATGCAACTGGCTCGCTTGGATATTCTATGATTCCCAGATCCATCCTTTATGTAGTTATGTCGATCGAAAAAGATGGTAAACCGATTGAACTTTATGATACCTATGGGGGTTTCGGACAACTGGAAGATAATTTTCTCGATCTGAATGACCTTTATGAGAAACTGGAAGTACAATACCGATATTTAAAGGATAAGGGTAATGGTGTGTATCCTGTTTCAGGATATCATGATTGCATCCTGGATAGTGATCTGGCTGGTATTCTTGCTCATGAAGCAATTGGTCATACTACCGAAGCCGATATAGTTATGGGTGGATCCATTGCTGCCGATTTTATGGACAGAGAGATTGCGTCTTCACAGGTTACGATGATCGATTTTGCCAATCATGCTCTGGGAAACCTCTGCCCGGTTCCTGTATTTATAGATGATGAAGGTACAAAGGCAGAAGATGTTGTATTGATCCGGGATGGAATACTGAAATCCTATATGCATAATAAGGAAACAGCCCGGCATTTTAAGGTAAAACCCACCGGAAATGCCCGGGCTTATGGTTTTTATGATGAACCTCTGATCAGGATGCGGAATACAGCTATTATACCCGGAAAGGATTCCCTGCAGGATATGATATCTTCAATTGAAGATGGATACTATCTGATGAAGTCCAGTAATGGTCAGGCTGATTCTACCAGTGAGTTTATGTTCGGTATAGTACAAGGTTACGAGATCAAGAAGGGTAAATTAGGTCGAGCTATCCTGGATACATCTATATCCGGCGTAGCTTTCGATATGTTAAAAACAATCACCATGATCTCGGATGATATGAGCTGGAGTTGCTCTGGTATGTGCGGGAAAAAACAGTCTATACCTGTAGGGATGGGCGGTCCGGCAATTAAATGCAAGATCAGTATAGGAGGTAAATAGAATGAAAAATCATGAAATCCTGGACTATTGCCTGCAAGAATTAACTGCAAATGGTGTAGAAAAATCCTCCTGTTACTTACAACTCAGTAAAAAACAGGAACTGAACATCCATACCGGTAAGATCAGTCTTTTCCGTACAACTTTTGATAAGGACTTGCACATTACTGCAATTATCAATAATCAAAAAGGATCGATCGTTATCAATAAACTGGGTATTCAACAGATTGATAATGCTGTGGAGAAAGTCATTGACCTGGCAAAATCGTCTCAACCGGATCCGGCTAATGATATCTCTCCCAGAATGGAAAATAAGAAATTCTCCAAAGGTTACTGGGATGCCGATCTTGATCTGATGTATAAAAAAATGTCGGATTTTAATCAGACTGTCTCAGAACAATTCCCCAGAATCATCCTGGAAGAAGTTATCCTGGATCACACTTCTACTGAAATCATCTTTCTCAATACCAATGGAGTCGATCTCCAGGCTGAAGAATCTTCTTATACCTTTGTACCAATGTTCACGGCAAAGGAAAATAAGCAGATCTCCTCTTTCAATTATACTGTTTACAGTGATCTGGATTTAAGAAAAGATCTTATTGATGTTTGTACGATAAACACGATCTTAAAACAAACCAGCGAACAGATCTCGACCAAGAAGATCAGAGGCAAATTTAAAGGGGATCTGATCATTACACCGGACTGCCTTGCTGAATTTGTTTCCTATATTACCGCATATTTACACGATTATTCCCTGATATCCGGTACATCCATTTACAAAAATAAATTGAACCAGAAGATCATTAGCGGATCTTTAACTCTGCATTCACGACCGGTTGCTGATGATATTTCCCAGGGTTATTTTATCACTTCAGATGGTTTTGAAGCAAAAAATGCAACCATCATCGATAAAGGTGTATTAAGATCCTTTCTTCTCAGTCAATATGGGTCCAACAAAACAGGATTGCCAAGAGGTATTAACCAGGGAGGATGTTATAGCATAGAATCCGGGACGAAATCTCTGGAGGACATGATCAAATCGGTTGAAAAAGGTATTCTTCTCTGCCGTTTTTCCGGTGGAAATCCCAATGACATGGGTGATTTTTCCGGGATAGCAAAGAATAGTTATTATATTGAGAACGGCAGGATAATGTATCCGATAAGTGAGACCATGATCTCGGGAAATCTTGAATTAATGTTCAATAATACTAAGAGTATATCCTCGGAATCAGTTAATTTCGGATGGCAGAAAATGCCCTGGATACAATTCGGAGAAATAGATATCAGTAGTAAATAATAGTAATTGAAAAATGGTCATTTTAGGAATATCTGTCAAAATGACCATTTTTTCATTTCTCCGACATAGCTTAAACCCAGATAATGCAGTAGAACTTTGTAAATAGCATCAATCTTTTATGTGTGAGTGATTTACAAAATTGTTTCTGAATATCTTTATGATATGCATTAAAATTTTCTAAACCATCCC
>JAUVIJ010000154.1 GCA_030592835.1 Candidatus Cloacimonadota bacterium
ATAACTTTTAACGATGTTGCGGCTGTTGCGGTCTCTGTAAATCCGGGGCTGATAGGGGCATTGCTGGTAGGTGTCTCCTTTGCTAAGAGTCTTGCCTACAGTATTGGAAAACCACTGATAAGTGTTAATCATATGCTGGGTCATGTTTACGCCAACAAAATCGAAAATCCTGAATTGAATCCGCCTTTCTTAGCTCTGGTGGTTTCAGGAGGGCATACCGAGCTTGTTCATTTCAAAAGTTGGCAGGATTTTAAGGTAATAAGCAGGACATTGGACGATGCAGCAGGTGAAGCTTTCGACAAAACTGCAAAACTCCTGGGGTTAGGATATCCCGGAGGACCTCTGATCGATAAAATAAGTAAAGATGGGAATCCTGATTTCTATATTTTTCCAAGAGGTTTAAAAAGAAAGGATGATTACAATTTCAGTTTCAGTGGTTTTAAAACAGCAGTTAGAAATTATCTGAACAATCAGAATCCGGAGTATGTTGCGCAGCATCTTCCTGATATAACAGCTTCTGTTCAAAAAGCGATTGTTGAAGTACTGGTGAATAAAACTATAAATTATTGCAGAGTATCAGACTGCAAAAAAATTATTGTAGCTGGTGGCGTATCAGCTAACAGTTACTTACGGTCAGAAATGATAAAATCTGCAAGGAAAATAAAGGCTCAGGTATTTTTTCCTCTACTCGAATATTGTATGGATAATGCAGCTATGATAGGAGCTGCTGCAATTGACAAATACAATCGCCAGGAGTTTGCCGATCTATCTTTGAATGCATTCTCGACCAAAGGCTTGAGATTGTTGTGATAATAATATTCTATGTCTTTGCGCTACGCAATGCTGCATAGCGTTGAGTGATCTTTCATTTTGTCTTGCGACGCAATCTCTAGTTCAATCAGGTTAGTGCAGGAACAGTGATTCAATAAACTCTAAAATTTATCGCACAAGAGATTGCTACGTCGAATCCGGCAGTTACTTATGAAGGCGGAACTGTCACATCGTAGTCTTAACGTAGGCGGAAGCTTTAACGTAGGTTGGGGGATGAGGTTTCTCTGAAAAAATTTCATTATTCTTGATAATCATAATACAGTCAGCTTACAATCTTTATAACCTTCCGATCTTTCTTATGGTGAGTTTGCTGTCAGATAAAGATCGGAAGGTTTTATCAGTCAGCATACAACACATTCCTCACAAAAAAAATCAGAGGATGAGTAGATCCCTATCCTTCCAGTTCGATATGTATCCTTTTATTAAGTCTGCCTTTACTCTTGTATTTTGCAATTACTATTTTTCCGACTTCCGATGTATTTCTAACATGAGTTCCACTATCCGCCTGCAGATCGAGTCCCTCAATTTCTACAATTCTTATCTGCTTTAAATGAGGAGGTAACAGGTTTATCTTGGTCCTGATCAGATCAGGGATTTTATTAGCTTCTTTGCGACTGATAATACGTGAAGATATTTTTCTGGCTGCAATAACTTCGAGGTTTAACTTGATCTCGATATCTCTAATAAGATCTGCATTCCATGTATCCAGTTCAAAGTCCAGACGGCCTTTCTGCAAGTCGATATTACCACCTGTAACCTGTGCCTGGTAATTTCTCCAGATTACTGCGCTCAGCATATGCAGAGCTGTGTGAATGCGCATATACCTGTATCTGTTATCCCAATCTATAATTCCAGTGATCACGGAACTAATCTCCGGAAGGAAATCGGATAAATAATGAAGTATTTTTCCTCGATCTTTGCGGACTTTTTCCACTCTGATCTGGGTATTTTCCAGGGAAAGAAAACCGGTATCACCTGGTTGTCCACCTCCTTTGGGATAAAATGCTGTTCTATCCAGGGTAACCCATTTTTCATCTTTATCGGAGGCAGTGATCCGGGCTTTAAATTTTCTGAGATAACTATCCTGCAGATATAACAATTCAGTCATTGATCACTCCAAATAAAATTTATTTCACGAAAATATCTCTGTTTAATCTTAAATATTCCTCAAAAGCTGATTTTTTGGAGAACTGGATAGCTAATAAGACCGAGATTGAAGTTGTCCGGTAGATTGCAGTCATGATCATGATCTGATATTTGATAGCAGTTATTGGAGTAGATCCTCCCAGGATCTGACCGGTCATCATGCCTGGTAGAGCTACTAGTCCAATCGTTGCCAGAGTGGCTATCTGAGGAGCCATAGCAGCAATATAGGCTTCTTTTACGAATGGCTTGATAGCTTCGTTGAGAGTTGCTCCCAGTGAAATATTCTGAATATATTCTATTTCCCTTCTTCTGAGGGATGTGTAGAAGCGGCTCAAACCAACTACATTACTACGAAGAAGATTGCCCAGTATCATTCCTCCGAGAGGAATAATATACCGGGAATTAGAGATAACCTTAAAATCGAATACGATCAGGAAACAAAGAAATACGAATCCAACTGTTATCAGGTAGGCAGGAATAGTATAGAAACTCAGTTTTTTCCATGACAATTGGATCTGGTGCATTATCGAGGCATTAGCGATCAGGATCATAATAAAAATCCAGCAAAGGTTGATCCAGAAATCATTTAACTTGAAGATATAACCCAGGTAAAGACCCACCAGGCTTAGCTGTACTATCATTCTGATAGCAGAGATGATCAGGTCACCGACTTTCCTGATTCGCAGATATTTGAAAGTTAAAACAGGTATAATAAAAAGCAGGCAGAAGAGGATAAGTGAGGAGATATCTATATCAATAGCGCCTTTCATGAGTTTCTCCAGGGATGCAGAGAACCATCATTTAAACCGAGAGCTCTGTCGAATCTGTTCAAGTATTTGCGATTATGTGTAACATAGATCAGTGATCTGTTCTGTTCCTGCAGGATGTTAATTATAACTTTTTCGACGTTATCGGTGTCGAGATTAGAAGTGATCTCGTCCAGCAGATATATAGATCTGTTCAGCATTAAAGCCCTGATGATAGTGATCCTCTGTTGTTCTCCACCGGAAAGATCGTTGTAGTTCTGTTTTAAAATTTCCCGGGGAATAGAATATTTCTCCAGTTCTTTAATAATACTTTTCCGATCTCGTTTAATATGACGGTTGATCCGGTAATGAAAGGGAAGTAAGAGATAATTCTCTACACTCTCGAGATAAGTCGGGGCTTTCTGCCCGATATAAGCAAAATCCTGCCTGATCCTGATAATGTTGGCAGCAGACAGTTTCTCATTATTGTAGATGATCTCGCCACTGGAAGGAATCTCGAAATATAATATAGATTTTAATAGAGTGGATTTTCCTGATCCGGAATTGCCCAGTATGACCAGTTTTTCACCCTGAACAAGATTTAAATCAAGAGACTGGAGGATCGTCCTATTTTCTTTAATAACAGTTAGATCTCTGATTCTCAGCATTCAAGAGACCTTGTTTTTAATAAGCGACATAAATATCAGGTTCGATCACATTGATTATTTTTTTTACTTTTAAATCGGCGTTCAAATCCATCACGATCACCATATTTCAGAAAATCATGATGATGAGCCTGCTCTGCAAATTCAGCATCTTTTTCATGTTTAATTCCGCACCAGTATTTTTCTGTATCGCCAACTATTTTGACAGCGTAAGCGAGGAATCCATTTGCATATCCACAATAAGCACATCTGATCTTATCAGGGAATGATAAATATTCGAGTTTATGTCGGTCTATTTTTATATATTTGCTTCTTTTTACCAGCGGAAGTTTATATAAACGGAAACATGTCTGATGATATATCTCTATGCTTATATCAAAAATGAAAAAAGGTAAAATCATTCCCCAGATGATCGGGATTGAAATATCTTGTCTAAATTCTCTTTCAGGAAAATTCTTGAAATCCATAACACTAACTCCTTAACTAATATGAAATTATCCTTTTGTAGAATAAACTACAACTTTAATGATAAGATGATGAAAGGCAAGATATTTATCATAGACTTTCAGCTTTTTCATTCCTATCTTTTATGAGATTTCTCCTGCTTTTTTAAGACCGACTTTGGTTAGGATAGGACCGATTATTTCAAAGAATATGCAGGTCACCGTTACAGTTGTTAAAACAATTGCTCCCAATTTATCTCCTGATGTTATATTCTGTCCGTTCACGACCTCAACAACTTTTCCGATTCCTTTAAATTCATGTTTAGTGATTAGAGACAGTCCGATTGCAACTCCAACCTGTGATAAAATACCAAGGCCGATATATTTTTTTATATTCTTATCGACTTTTCCAATTATTGCTCCCAATCTGGAACCACCTATTAATCCTCCGCTTCTTAAAAGAACATAAACTACTCCCAGAATTCCCAGAGATGGGATAGCTTGCAGGTGAAGATTGGAACCAGCCAGGGTGAAGAATAAAATAAAAAGAATCGGCATTAACAACGGTAATCTATTATGGATCTTTTGAACCAGGGAATGTGGTTGAGTATTAATAATGATCATGCCGATTATCATGTTTGTCAGGATCAGGGACAGATGAAAAGCTATACATAAACCACTGGACAGGAAAGTGAATCCGAAAACCAGGATCAGGATATCATCTGCATTGCTCAATTTTCGGGCAAGCAGAGAGAAAATAGTTGCAAGTACTCCACCAAAGATAATACTCAGGATGATCTCTTTCGCTGGATGTAATAACATCAACAGGATATTTTCTGGAACATCCCCTGTCTCTTTCATGAAAAGGATCCGAGCGATAGCTGCCGCAAATCCAAAGATGATAATTCCCAATCCGTCATCAAATCCGACAACAGCATAGAGGGCTTTAGTTAAATTTCCTTTGGCTTTATATTCTTGAATAATAGCAACCGTACCGGCTGGAGCACTTGCCGGTGCTATTGCTCCAAAGATGAGGGCAAGGGGCAGG